>NZ_JBVIPD010000016.1:0-191161 GCF_055578235.1 Streptomyces sp. NPDC033136 | reverse complement strand
CTACACCGAAGTCATCCGCCCGCGACCAGCCCGAGCATCGCGAACCCCGCGCACACCAGACCCCTGACCTGCAACGTCACGATGCACACTGCTCATTGAGGTCGCCGTGCACGATCCCAGCCAGCAGATGCCGCGCATGCGCACCCCTGACCTGAACGGCGGTACCGGGAGGCTTCGGCTGGCCCATGGTCACCAGCCTCGCCCATGCCACGACGGTCACCCGCCGGGCCTCCGGCGGCAAGACCGCGACGGCCACGTCGGCGGCCTGGGCCGCGGCGGCGGCTTCGGCGATCTCCTCGTAGGGGGAGGTCCCGGCGGAGTGTGCCGCAGCTGGGCGGTGACGAAGCGGCCGTAGCCGCCGGCGTCGACGAGGGTGAGGTCCAGGGCAGCAGCGCGCTGTCTTCGTCGCCGAGGAGCACCAGGGCGAGCGAAGGACGGTGAAGGCCGACGTCATTACCGCCTCGGAGCACGTCGTCGAGGACTCGGAGTACGACGCCATCCGCACCGCAGTCATCCGGCTGATCCGCTCCCGCGGGGATCGGCACGTGCTGGAACGGGCCACCGCGCTGGTCCCGGAGTGCGGCGTGTTCGCGGATATGGTGCAGCAGTTGCAGGGCCGCCGACGGCGTGCCGGGTGATCCGGCACAACAGGACGCTCGCAGACGCCCAGCTCCACCAGGAACGAGCCGAACGGGCACGGCCACCACCTCCGCTGGTGACGGAGGCGGTGGCCGTTCGGGGCACCCTCGGCCGGAGCACCGGATGCATCCGGCTGAGGGGCACGGTCAGTGACGGTTCGGGCTGGCCGACCGCTGTGCCGTGCAGGCCGTGCCGTGGTTACGGCGATCGCGGACGACTGCGGTCGGCGCGCCCGGCGTGTTTACGGTTCGCAGTTCGTCGCGTCGCCGGCCGGGTGCCTTGTGGGCACCTGCAGTGCTGTGCCGGGCTTGACCTTGCGCACGTCATCGCTGCCGATGCCGACTCGGACGGGGAGCGGCGGGCCGGACCGCAGGGTCAGCTTCGTGGTCTGCTGGCCGACTGACAGGTCGAACGTGCGCCCCTGCCATTTCACCCGGGTGATGTCGACGCCCGGCAGCTGCGGGGGCAGGAAGGGGTCGATGGTGATGGTGTCGGTTCCCCAGCGCATCCCGGTGAACCCGTAGAGGAACTCCTGCAGGTAGCCTCCCTGGCCGGTGGTGAAGTTGAACGCTCCGCCGTTGCGGGTCTCGTACCACTGGTTGAACGGTGCGGCCTGGTAGGGGTCCACGCTGTTCCGCATGTAGTTGTACGTCTGGCAGCCCGGTGATCCGAGGGCAGCGCTGGCGATGGTGGCGATCGCGTCCGTCATCGACGGGCCGTTCGGGTCGGTGCGCGCCTGGTAGTAGTCGAGGTCGTTCTGGGCCAGGCCGGCCGGCATCGGCACCGCCCAGGGGTATTGCAGCAGGGTGACGTCGGCCTGCTTGACGGTCTGCCCGTTGTAGCCCTCGAACTCGGGGTGGATGTTGAGGGCCGTATCCACCGGGATCTTCAGGCCGTCGGCGACCTTGCTCCACTCCGGATCGGCGGGCCGGCCGAGGATGCGGGCGGCGCTGACGGCGATACGCAGCGATGCCTGGGCGCCGGCGTTGGTGGTCACGCTGTTGTCGACGTAGTCGTGGTACTCGTCGGGGCCCATGACGTCGTTGATGTCGTATCCGCCGGCCGGGTCGGGCTCGGCGCGCGTGGCCCAGTAGTCGGCGATGTCCTTCAGCACCGGCCACGCCTTGTCCCGCAGCCACCGCTCGTCGCCGCTCGCCTGGTAGTACTGCCACTGGGCCAGGGCGATGTCGGAGTTGATGTGGATCTCGGTGTTGCCCTCGTTCCAGGGCGGCGGGGTCTCCTCCTTGCCGGTCAGCGCGCTCTGCCACGGGAACTTCGCGCCCTTGATCGGGTGGGCGGGAGTGGACAGCTCCTTGGCGGCCGCCCTGGCGGCGGGCAGCAGTTTCTGCCGGTAGGTGTTCGCGCCGCGTGCGATGTCCGGGTACTGGGCGAGCAGGGCCGGGTACATCCAGGTCTCCGTGTCCCAGAACACGTGACCGCCGTAGCCGTCCGAGGACAGTCCGGCCGGGCTGATGCTCCAGTCGACGCCGGCGCGCGTGCTTGCGAGCAGGTAGAACATGGACGCGCGGATCTGCGCGGTCATGGCGCTGTCACCGGGGATCGAGATGCTCGACTGCCACAGGCGGGACCATGCCTTGCTGTTGCGGGCGAGCGCTTGTCGGTAGCCGTCCGCGGATGCTCGGGCCGCGGTCTTCGCAGCGGCCTGCTGCGGGGTCGCGGACCGAAGCGACCGGTCGGTGTCGACGCTGGAGGCCACGCCCACGTACTTGGTGATCCGTAGCGGCTGACCGGCGCGGACCGGGATGGTCGCGCTCTGCCCGGCGGTGCCGTCGTCGGGTACGGCCATCGCCTTGGTCGGCACGGCTCGGTCGTTGACGCGGAGTACGGAGTTCAGCCCGGCGGTGACCAGCTTCCCGTCGCTCACGACGGTCTGGGACAGCGTCGCGGTCCTGCCGTCGACGCGCGCGTTCCTGGTCGAGGCGTATTTCAGTCCCTGGCCGTCGAACTGGTCCACGACGGTGGCGGTTCCGCTCCAGTGCGGGACGGCCCTCACGCTCACCGTACCCAGATGGCCGTCCGCACGGTTGGCGTTGACCTCGTAGTCGAAGCTGGTCGTGTCGCCCGCCGGGGAGGTCCAGTCGAACGACGTGCTCAGCACGCCGGTACGCAGGTCCAGCGACTGCCGGTACTTGCTGGTAGTGCCGATGGTGGCGGAGGCGATGTCGGTGGGTGGCTGTGCGCCGTCCGGGTACACCGTGAGGTAGTCGACGTTGACCCGGGCCGTGTCACCCTCCTCGACGATGATCTTGAGCGTGTTCGCGCCCGCCGTCAGCGTCACCGGCACGGTCAGCGTCGCCCAGTCGTCCCAGCCGCCCGTGCTGGGCAGGGTCAGTTGCTGGAGCGTGCCGTTGACGCCGAGGTGGATGGTCTGCGGGTCGCCGCTCCCGTTGGCGTACCGGACGGCCAGCGTTGCCTTTCCGGCGGGTGCGTCACGAATCGGGACGACGCCGGCGCCACCGACCGTCGGGTTGCCGCCATTGTTCAGGCCGGCCAGGTAGCCGCCGGCGACCGAGCCGGGATGGGACCTCTCCACGAACGCGCCGCCGGAGATCTGCCCGTACATCGCCGGGCACAGCTGGTTGAACGCGCAGGACCAGCGCCCGATCCCGTAGAGGTCACCGCCGCGGCCGAAGCCGAGCGTGGTCCAGCTCGGCAGACTGGCCCGGTCCTCGAACTTGCTGGGCAGACGGGCGTAGAAGCCGGCCAGCTGGGACTGGGTGACGATGGGCGTGCTGCTGTATCCGTGACCCGCCGCGGGCACGCGCGCGGCGAGGTAGCCGTTGCCGATGAACGTCGGGGAGTAGTTCTTCGATGTGTCGGTCGTGCTCAATACCCAGCCGTCGCCGCCACCGGCCTGGCCTGGCTCGGGTGCGGGGGACGCCGGCACTGCCGCCGTGCCCAAGAGCAGGCTGGCGAGGGCCAGCCCGACGGACGCTGTCCTCCTGGTCATGCGTGAGCGGGCATGCGGATGGACGGTCGCCGACGGCACCGTGTCCTGCGCGGCCCGGCTGCGGCCTCGGGCGCCGTATCCGGCCCGGTCGCCAGGGCTGGTCACCTTCGATACCGCGGCAGCCGCCACGGCCGTGAAACGGCCCCAGGCCGACCTGCGGCGTAAGGTACCGGACCTCACACCTGTGTCGCCTACGGCCTCGCCGTACTCCTTCATCGAAACGCCACCTCCTTGTGGGGTATGGGTTCAGGCCGACCGCGTGGTGAAGATCGCGGCGGCGCCGGCAGGCAGTCGATAGCTGTACGTTGTGCCGCCCCAACGGATGTCGAACGCCGCGGTGCCGCTGCCTGAGTTGTACGCCACCGACAGCCCGGTGCCGTCCGGCAGCTGAGCGCTCTTGCGCTGAACACCCTTGGTCACACCGGCGTTCGAGGTGAGCTTGCCGTCGGGAGCTAGGACGGAGAGGTCGTGGATGGACCACCAGCTGCCGGAGTCGGCCTTGTTGACGACGCGGATGTAGCGGGCGGTGGTGGTGGGCAGCAGGATCCGGGTCACGGTGCTGCCGGGGCCGGTGGCCATCGGCTTGCCCCAGGCGGTGCCGTCGTCGGAGGTGTACACCTCGTACTGGCGGGCGAAGTCGCCGGACGATGCGCTGGCGTCCAGGACGATCTGGTTGAACGTCTGGGCGGAGCCGAGGTCGAGCTGGAACCAGTCGCCCGGTCGCATGCCATGGCCGGCGCTCCAGCGGGTGGCCGTGTCACCGTCGATGGCCTTGGTGGGCGGGTCGTCCGAGCTGCTCGCGGAGGCCGATGCCTGCCAGCTGTCGCGGGGCAGGGCCACCTCACCGGTGGGCGGGGTGAGGGAGGCGCCGGTGGGCAGGGTGTAGCCGAGCCACTGGTCGCCGACACGTATCTGGGGCTGCCGGGTGAGCAGGCTGCTGTCGTAGGAGATCAGGGCCTTGCTGCCGTCGGGGTTGCGGAAGGGGAGGTCGACGGAGCCGATGGCGGCCGGGTCGGTGCTGCCCCGTTGGGTGCCGTCCCAGGTGAAGGTCGCGGCCGCTCCGGCGGCCAGGGTGTAGGTGAAGTGGCGCTTGCCCCAGCGGACGGTGAAGGTACGGTCGGTGGCGCCGGAGTTGTAGGTGACCAGGGCTGTGGTGCCGTCGGGGTTGGTGAACGCGACGTCCTCGACATTGCCCTTGCCGAGGGTGTTGGAGGCGACCCGGCGCGCGCCGGGCTGGACGAACTTGCTGGCCTGGGCAAGCCCCCAGTAGTCGGCCGTCGGTGTGTACGACCACGTGCCGTCGGCGTCCTGAGAGACGGTCACCACGGGGCGGCAGCCTTCGCATCCGTTGTTCCTGGGGCCGCCGTCGGTGTCCAGGGCGATGTTCCAGCGGACGACGCTCTGGGCCCAGTTGCGGGGGCCGTTGATGACGTTGTCCATGGCGCCGGCGAAGCCGCCCTCCTCGTCGCCCTCCCAGGTGCCGCCGGAGCACTCGGTCTGGAAGGCGGGCTTGCCCGGGTAGTTGTTGTGGACGACGGTCTGGTTCACGACCAGTTCGGCTGCGGCGTAGCAGTGCCAGGCGGTGCCGGTGACGTCCCGGGCGGCCGCCGGGTCGGCGTAGAAGGACTCGGGGTAGCCGGTGACGTCCCAGTTGTGGTCGTAGCCCAGGATGCGCGTGGACAGCCCCTGTTTGCGCAGGGTCGGGGCGAGGTTGCGGGTGATGAAGGTCTTCGCCTCGTCGGCGGGCAGATACATGCCGGGGTACGTGGACGGCTCGTGCAGCGGCTCGTTCTGCGGGGTGATGTAGCGCACCGGCACGCCGGCCGCCTCGTACGCCTTGAGGTACTTGGTGAAGTAGTCGGCGTACGGCTGGTAGGCGTCCGGCTTGAGCCTGCCGCCGTTCATCGAGTCGCTGGTCTTCATCCACCCCGGCGGGCTCCAGGGGGTGGCCATGACCGTCAGCTTCGGATTGAGCGCGCGGGCCTGCTTCAGCAGGGGGATGGTGTATGCCCGGTCGTGGTCGATCGAGAAGTTGGACAGCGTGGGGTCACTCTGGCCGGCGGGCATGTCGTCGTAGGAGTAGTTGCCGCTGACGGTGAAGTCGCTGGCGCCCATGGGCTGGCGCAGGATGCTCAGGCCGATGCCGTCGCGGCGGCTGAACAGGTCGCGCATCAGCGCGGCACGCTGGGTCGAGTCGAGCTTGGTGCCGACCAGCCAGGCGGAAGAGTCGGTGAAGGAAGCTCCGAAGCCGGTCATGGGCTGGTACTTGCGGGTGGTGTCCACGGTGATCGTCGAGCCGGAGGAACCGGAAGGTGCGGGTCCGGTATTCCAGGTCACCGGGGACTGCTGAGACAGGTACGTCTTGGCGGACGGGTTGGTGAGCCAGACCGACGCCTTCCCGAGGGCGGTGCCGGCGGAGGCTGGTGTGGCTGACGGGAGGACGGGGAGCGTGGCGATCAGGGTCGCGGCGGCTGCCAGGGAGGTCCGGCGCCATTGCCGGGTGGTGGTTTTCATGGTGCGGCTCCTTGCGGGCATGACGGCCGTGCACGGCGGCTCGCGTGCATGACGTGGTGCGAATCCGGCGCGCGGGAGGCGGAGGAAGGGCGCCGGAGCCATGGGTCACTTCAGGCCGGTGGTCGCGATACCGGCGACGAAGTGGCGCTGGAAGAGCAGGAAGACGATGGTCACCGGGAGGAGGACGACGACGGCGCCGGCGAGGAGGATGCCGAAGCGGGTGAAGTCCTGTCCGCTGCTGGCCAGGGCGAGGCCGACGGGGAGGGTGTACTGGCTCTCGTTCTGGGCCACGACCAGGGGCCAGAGGAAGTTGTTCCAGGAGCCGAGGAAGGTGATGATTCCCAGAGTGGCAAGGGCCGGTTTGGTCAGCGGCAGGATGATCTTCCAGAAGACGGCCAGTTCGCGGCAGCCGTCGACGCGGGCGGCGTCGATCAGTTCGTCGGGCAGGGTGGAGATGAACTGCCGCATCAGGAACACCCCGAAGGGGGTGGCGAGGAACGGCAGGATCAGCCCGAGCAGGGAGCCGGTCAGCTTCATGTTGGCCACCAGCACGTACAGCGGTACGAAGGTGACCAGGCCCGGGACCATGAGGGTGGCGATGACCACGGTGAACACGGCGCGCTGTCCGCGGAATTCGAGCTTGGCCAGGGCGTAGCCGAGCATCGAGCAGAAGATGAGGTTCCCGGCGGTGACGGCGAGGGCCACGATCACGGAGTTGGCGAACATCCTCGTGAAGTCCAGGCTGCTGAACAGTTCCTGGAAGTTCGTGAGCGTGGGGCCGGTGGGGATCAGGTCGGGCGGGATCTTGCGGATGTCGGCCTCGGGCTTGAACGCCCCGGACAGCATCCACAGGAACGGCGTGACCATCAGCAGCAGGAGGCCGCTGAGCGGCAGGTAGAGCCAGGGCCGGCCCCATTCCTGCCGGATGCGGCGGCGTCGGAGGACCTTGTCGTGAGCTGCGGTGAGGGCGCTCATGGGGCATCAGTCCTTGTCCCGCAGCATGCGGAATTGCAGCGCGGTGAGAGCGATGATGAGGACGAAGACGACGTAGCCGGCCGCCGAGGCGACGTCGTAGTTGCCGTTGCCGAACTGCTTGTAGGCGTACAGGGTGGTCGACAGGGTCGAGTCGAGCGGTCCGCCGTCGGTCATGACGAACGGCTCGTCGAAGAACTGCAGGTAGCCGATGCCGGTGGTGACGGCGGTGAGGAGGAGGGCGGGGCGCAGGAGGGGGAAGGTGACCCGCCAGAACCGCTGCCAGGCTCCGGCGCCGTCGAGTTCGGCGGCCTCCATCAGGGACTGGGGCACGGACTGCAGGCCCGCCAGCATGATGATCATGACCGTGCCGAGGTTGCGCCATACGGCCATCACGATCATGACGGGCAGGGCGAAGCGGGTGTCGGCCAGCCAGGCCGGGCCGTCGATCCCGAACCAGGCGAGGACGGTGTTCACCAGGCCTGTGTGGGGTTCGAGGAGGGTTTTCCACACCACGGCGACGGCGACGATGCTGGTGATCACCGGCAGGTAGAACCCGACCCGGAAGACGGCCCTGAAGCGACGGATACCGCTGTCGAGGGCGACCGCCGCGGCGAGCCCGGCAGCCAGCGTCAGGGGCAGGGCCGCCAGGACGAACACGGCCGTGTTGCGCAGAGCGGTGAAGAACTGCGGGTCCTCGAAGAGCCGTACGTAGTTGTCGAAGCCGACGAACGACACGTTCAGCGGGGTGCGCAGGTCGGCGCTCTTGGTGTCGGTCAGGCTCATCAGCGTCGACCAGACGACCGGCAGCAGCATGAAGGAGAAGAACAGGGCGAGGAACGGGGCGGCGAGAACCCACGCGGCGCGGGCCTGCCGACCCCGTGCGGAGCTCCGTCGCGGCGTAGGAGCGGCCGCCGGTTGCTTGCCGGCGGCGGCCCACTTCCGGGTGCCCTGCCCGGTAATGGTGCTGGTGGGCATGGTTGTCATCCGTCCGTACGAGGGATGCAGCGGCGCTTCAGCGGCCGGTGCCGATGCTGGTGGCCTTGGACTGCAGGGTCTTCTGCACGTCGGCGACGGTGGCCTTGCCGTAGGCGAGCTTCTCCAGCTCGGAGTCGATGGCGTCGGCGATCTGCTGCCAGGTGGTGATCGCCGGGGGCGCCTTGGTGACCTTCAGCTGGGTCTCGAAGGCGGCCATCTTCGGGTTCTTGGCGAGGTCGCCCTCCGACCAGGAGTCGACGGCGGCGGGAAGGTTGCCGGAGGCGTCCGCGTACTCGGCCAGGTTCTTCGGCTCGGTGAGGAACCGGACGAACTTCCAGGCCGCGTCGGCGTTGTCGGCGTCCTTGAAGACCGCCAGGTCACTGCCGCCGGCCAGGCCGGCCGCCTGTGTGCCCTTGGGCAGCGGCATAGTCTGCCACTTGCTGTCCAACTCGGGCGCGTTCTTGTGCAGGTCGCCGCCGGTGCTGGGGCCCTGCTGCACGGTGCAGATCAGCCCGTTCTGGAGGTTCTGGCGGGCGTCGGTCTTGTCGTTCGGCGTCAGCTTGTCCTTGAAGAAGCCGCTGTAGTACTCCAGCGCCTTGGTGACCTCGGGCGAGTCGAACGTGAACTTCTTCGCGTCGGCGTCGTAGATGTCACCGCCCTGCTGCCACACCATCGGCAGCCAGAACAGCCAGGAGTTGAAGCCGACCTGCAGCTGAGTGGCGTTACGCAGCTTGGCGTTCTGCTTGCCCGCGGTGGCCTGGATGGTCTTGAGGTCCTTGAGGTAACCGTCCCAGTCACCGGCGGGAGCGCCCTTGATGCCGGCCTTGGTGGTGATGTCGGTCCGGTAGTAGATCACCGACGTGTCCGCGATGAACGGGACACCGTAGGACGTGTCCTTGTACTTCGTGGTGTCCCACTGGCCAGGGAAGAACGCGGACTCCTTGAACGAGGCCGGGGTGGCCTGGAAGCCCTTCATGGAGGCCATCTCGGCCATCCAGGTGGAGCCGATCAAGGACATGTCCGGGGTGTTGCCACCGGCGATCGCGGTGGTCAGCTTCTCGTGCGCGGCGTCCCACGGCACCGCGGTGATCTGCACCGTCACGTCCGGGTTCTGCTGCTCGAACTTCTTCGCCAGGCTCTGCAGATCCTTGTCGGCCTTGTCGCCCATGGACCACATGACCAGCTTGCCCTTGGCCTTGCCGCTGCTGATCTTCGCCGGAGCGTTGTCGGCGGCCGAGGAGTCATCGCTGCGGCCGCAGCCGGTGGCCAGCAGGGCCGCCACGACGGTGGCGCAGGCTATCTGGAGGGTTCTGGTGGTGGGACGTGTGGTGCGCATGGTTGCGGCTCCTTGCGGTCGCGCGGACGGGGCGCGTGGGGCGAAAGGGACGGGCGAGCCGGGAGGCTCAGACTGCGGGGTGCAGGCGGCCGTCGTCGACGGTGACCTCGGCGGTGAGATGTGGATCACGGCTGGAGCGTCCGACGTGCAGGCGGTAGCGGCCGGGCGGAGTACGCCACGCGCTCGCCTCGCTGTCCCAGATCCGGAAGACGCGGGCAGGCACGCACATTTCGGCGGTGACGCGGGCGGCCGGTTCCGCCTGGACCGTGGCGAACCCGGCGAGCAGGCGCACCGGCCGGTCGGTACCGTCCTGCGGAGGCTCCAGGTAGACCTGGACGACCTCACGGCCGACCCGGGGGCCGGTGTTGGTCAGTTCCACGGTCAGGCTGAGCCCGTCTCCGCCCGCGGGGCAGGGCAGATCGGCGGAGACGGGAGTCGAGGAGAGGGACACGGACTCGTACGTCCACTGGCTCCAGCCCAGACCGTGGCCGAACGGGAAGGCCGGGACGAGCCCCGCCCGGTCCCAGGCCCGGTGACCGACGTGGACGCCCTCGCTGTAGTCCACGATGCCGTGGCGAGGGCGGGCGTCGGGGACGGGGACGTCCTCGGTACGGGCGGGCAGTGTCCACGGCAGGCGACCCGCCGGCTCGGTACGACCCAGCAGTACGTCGGCCAGGGCGTGTCCGGCCTCCTGGCCCGGCAGCCATGACCACAGCAGGGCGGGAGCCTCGTCGGCCCAGGGCAGCAGCACGGGGGCGCCGGCGTTGACGACCACGATGGTGCGCGGGTTGGCGGCGATCACCTTGCGGACCAGGTCGTTCTGGTGGCCGGGCAGATCGAGGCCGGTGCGGTCCCAGCCCTCGGACTCCACCTCCTCGTTGGTGCCCACCACAACCACGGCCACGTCGGCCGCCTGGGCCGCGGCGGCGGCTTCGGCGATCTCCTCGTACGGCGTCGGACCGGGCGGTGCGTGCCGGACCTGGCCGGTGACGAAGCGACCGTACCCACCGGCTTCGACGACGGTGAGGTCCAGGGCGAGCGCGAGTCTGCGCCCTTCCGGACCCACCTCGATGTCGATCCCCCGCTGCGGCGGATGGTTGTGGCTGGACTCCAGCACCAGCTCCACACCCCGGTCGTCGTCCCCGGCCAGGACCTCGTCGCCGTCGATGGTCACGCTGAAGCGCCCCGCACAGCCGAACTCCAGGCGGTGCGTCCCCGGTTCGGTGAGAGTCAGCACCGTGCGCAGTAGCACCCGGTGGGTTTCCGGGGCGAAGCCGTCGTACATGGTCCAGTCCCCGGTGGCGCGGACCTCGCTTGCGATGAGGTCGCCCCCGGCGTCCAGGTGGTCGGCGCGTACGCCCGCCGCGCCGGTGTCGGGATCGGTGGGCAGCTCGGCGGAGGCGTGCGGCAGACGCAGGCGGGCATCGCCGCCACGGTGCACGGTCAGCCGGACGTCCTCGGGGAGTGCGGCGCGCAGCCCCTCCTCGTACGACACCGTGCGCACCGCCGGGACGAACGCGCTGCCGCCGCCCTGGAGGTACGGAGCTACGGCGTTGGGGCCGATCAGGGCGACACTGCGGATGCCGTCCGGCGTCAGTGGCACCAGGTCGGCCTCGTTGCGGAGCAGTACTGTGCCGCTGGCGGCGACCTCGCGCAGCAGTTGGTACTCCTCCGCAGCGGGCTCCGCCGAGACGGTGGCCGGCTCCGGCTCGTCGAGCGCACCGACGTGCCGGGCCAGGCGCAGCAGCCGCAGCACCTTGTCGTCGACGGTCTCCTCGGCCACGTCGCCCGCGCGCACCGCCGCCGCGAGGGCGTCACCCCACGGGCCGTCGGGACCGGGCATCACAAGATCCAGACCGCCGACCGCGGAGGCCGTGGTGGACCGGGTCGCGGCCCAGTCGCTGACCACGGGCCCGGAGAAACCCCACTCACCCTTCAGCACCTCGCGCAGCAGCCGTGCGTTCTCGGTCATCGGCGCCGCCACGGTCCCGTCGTCCAGGCCCGAGTACGCGGCCATCACACTCCACGGCTCGGCTTCGGAGAGGACCTGCTCGAAGGGAGCGAGGTAGACCTCCCGCAGCGTCCGCTCGTCCAGCCGGGCGCGGTACTCGGTGCGGTCGGTCTCGGAGTCGTTGGCTACGAAGTGCTTCAGACAGGCGCCCACACCCCGGCTCTGCAGGCCGCGTACGACGGCGGCGGCCAGGGTGCCGGTGAGCAGCGGGTCCTCGGAGAAGTACTCGAAGTGCCGCCCGGCGACCGGGGTGCGCTGGAGGTTGACCACCGGCGCCAGCACCACGTCGACGCCCTTGCGGCGGGCCTCGACGGCGAACAGCTCCCCCAGCCGCTCGGCGAGT
Organism: Streptomyces sp. NPDC033136; assembly: GCF_055578235.1. Lineage (NCBI taxonomy): Bacteria > Bacillati > Actinomycetota > Actinomycetes > Kitasatosporales > Streptomycetaceae > Streptomyces > Streptomyces sp. NPDC033136. The sequence continues at coordinate 179,397 of NZ_JBVIPD010000016.1, read as the reverse complement.
TCGGTGTCCCAGGTCGCCGCCAGCGCACTCGGTGCGGGGGCCAGCAGCCCGGTCTCGTCAGGGTCGCCGCCGGTCCCCCGCACGCCTTGCGGGCCGTCGGACATCGTCACCGCGGACAGCCCGAGCCGGGGCTCGGCCGGGAGTCTCCACAGGTCGGCGCCGGTCAGGAGGCGGATCTTGGAGTCCAGGTCCAGGCCGCGGACGCGGTCACGGAGTTCGGTGTCATCAGGGAGGGCAGGGCGGCTCATGCTCGTCCTTCCAGGCCGCGGTGCGGCACGAAGCGGGCGGAACGGGAGCAGGAAAGCACACTTACTAAGTACTTAGTAAGTTCTTGTGCCGAAGTTCTTTCCCCTGTTTGATCGGACCGTGACCACTGATCGAGAGCCCCGTAGACTCCACACGATGAGCGAGAGCACGCCGAACGGGAAGCCGCAGCCTCGTACGGGGAAGAGCCTCAAAGCCCAGCAGCGACGGCAGGAAATCCTGCGGATCGCCATGGACACCTTCGCCGCACGCGGCTACAACAACGCCTCCCTGCAGGAGATCGCCGACCGGGCCGGAGTCACCCAGGCCGGCGTCCTGCACTACTTCCGCTCCAAGGCCCAGCTGCTCACCAGCGTCCTGGACCTGCGTGACGCCACCGACATCGACCAGCTCGGCCCCGACCGCCCTCAGGGCCTGGCCTTCCTGCGCCACCTCGTCGACACCGTCCGCCGCAACACCGAACGCGAAGGCATCGTCCGCCTCTACGCCGTGCTCTCGGCGGAAAGCGTCACCGAGGGACACCCCGCGCAGGGCTACTTCCGCGACCGCTACGCCGGCCTGCGCGTCATGGTCACCGAAGCCCTCGCCGAAGCATCCGAACTCGGTGAGACACGCCCCGACCTCAACCTCGAAGAGGCTGCCACGGCGATCATCGCCGTCATGGACGGCCTCCAGGTCCAGTGGCTGCTCGCCCCCGAGTCCGTCGACATGACGGCCGTGACAGATCGGGTCGTCACCGCACTCCTGGCCGAGTTCACTACCCGAACCGCCTGATACCCGGCGGCAGTTGTCGCCGGGGGCGCGTACGCGAGTTCAGGCGTGCGGCATGAGTCGTTCGGCCTCGGGCTCCAAGAAAGCCGGGACCGTGCGGGGAGGGTTCGCGCCGGGGACGGAGCAGGTCAGGGCGGCGACGCGGGCAGCGAAGGTGCAGGCGTCGGTGAGGTCCGCGATGCTCAGCCCGTCGAGTCGTCCGCCGAGGTGTCCGAGGGCTGCGAGGCGGTGGAGCAGGCCGGCGGTGAAGGAGTCGCCCGCGCCGACGGTGTCGACGACGTCGACGGGCGGAGCGGGCACGGTGACGCGGTGGCCGTCGAGGGACGCGAGGGCGCCGCGTTCGCCGAGGGTGATGACCACGAGCCGCACGCCGGCGGCGTGCCAGGTGTCGCACGCCTGCTCGGGGCCGGCGCCGGGGAGGAGCAGGGCGAGGTCGTCCTCGCTGAGGCGGAGGATGTCGGCCAGGGCGCACCAGCGGGAAATGCGCTCGCGGTAGACGGCGGGCGGCACGAGCAGGGGGCGGACGTTCGGGTCGATGGACACGGTGACGCGCTCGCCCGCGGTGGCGAGGTGGTCCTCGATTCGGCTGCCGCCGGGTTCACGGATCAGCGCCAGCGAACCGGTGTGCAGGCAGACGGTGTCGTCGTGAGCGTTGGCGGCGAGCTCGTCGGCGGCCCACTGCCAGTCGGCGGTGTTGTCAGCGTAGAAGGTGTAGGCCGCCTGGCCGGTGTCGTCGAGGGTGGCGATGGCGAGCGTGCTGGGCTCGGGGGTGGTCACGCTGCCGCTCAGGTCGACGCCGGAGTCAGTGAGGCGGCGACGGAAGAGGGTTCCGAAGGCGTCCTGGGAGAGGCGGGCGCGGAAGCGGGTGGGCGTGCCGAGCCGGGCGAGCGCGACGGCGGTGTTGGCGGGGCCGCCGCCGGGCAGGACGCGCAGGCTGAGTTCGTCGCAACCGGATCGGGTGGGGTCGGTGAAGGCGTCGGCGACGCACTCGCCGACGACGGTGACCGTGCCGGAGGATGCGGGTCTGGCCATGGTGAGGGTCTGCCTCTCTGGGAAAGCCACGGGTGCCGCGCACGGGCTGCCGAGGGCCGCGTGGGACGTGCGGTCGGTGCTGGTTGTCTGCTGATCGTCCGGTGGGTACGGGCTGGCGGAGGTCGCTGGACCGGTGGCTTGGTGCGCCGGCTCACTGGCCGGTTCGCACACGCTTCTGCGCTGCCGCCGCCGAGAAGGGGGTTCTGCGGCTGGTCGCCGCCGATACCCCCTTGCTCACCGCGTCCGGCGCGACCTCGCCCAGCAGACCGCGCCGGAGCCTGGTCGCCCTCGACACGGCCGCCTCGCTCCTGCGGCCGTCCGTGAGTCGTGTCAGGCCAGAGGCTGCCCGCTTACGGGGGTCAGATCCCATGCTTCGACCGCGTACGCAGCCGACTCCGCGCCCACGCCGCTCATCTGTACCCGCCAGGGACCGTCACCGGTGGGGTAGAGGCGCACGGTCAGGGTGCGGCCGGACGCGGTGAAGATCTCGGCGACCGAGTGGTCCAGCAGGATCCGCAGGTTCGCGGTCCGCCCTTCCGGCGGGAGGTGCCAGCGGCCGCCCTTCGCCCGGGGGTCGAGCGAGGCGTGGTCACGGTCGACGACCAGCCTGCCGCTGACCAGGTGGTGGACGATGTCGAGGTACTCGGCCCCGTCCTCGGAGGTCAGCAGCCGTAGCCGCGCGCCGGGCTCCATGCTCACCGTCAGGTCGGTCGCCCGGGAGATCTCGCCGAGGTCCACCGGCTGCTCTGCGTTCGCCTGGCCGGTGGCAGAGATCCGGTGTTCGCCCCGCAGGGAGAGCAGTTCTCGGGCCGGGCTCTGGACCAGCCCGCCGTCCGCGCCCGGCTCCAGTTCGCGGGGCAGCGACAGTATGCCCGCCCAGCCGGCCTCGTCGGTCCAGGTACTGGGGGCGCCCACGCGTTCCTCGTCCCGGGCTTCCCAGATCCAGGCCCACATCAACCAGCGGCCATCGGGAGCCCGGAGCAGGGCGGGGGCGTAGAAGTCCGGCCCGTGGTCGAGGAGCCGGGGCGCCGTGGCGCGGAATACGCCGTCCTCCTCGCGGCCCGGCCAGTAGACCGTGCAGCTGGCACCCTCCTGGGGGTCCCAGGCGCTGGCGAGGACGGCCCCGGTGCCGTCGGGGAAGGCGGCGTACTGCGCGCACTCCCAGCCTTCTTCGGTGTTGCGCCCGTCGGGCAAGGGCTGGGCGGGGCGGGCGAGGAAGACGCCCTGGTACGACCACTCGTCGAGGTCGTCGGAGGTGTACTCCACGGCCGCTCCCCGGCCGTCGGCGAGGGCGGCGCCGACGAGCATCCGCCACCTGTCGCCGTCCCGCCACACATAGGGGTCGCGGAACATCGTCGTACCCTCAGGCGCTTCTGGGATCAGCAGCCGGCCGCGCTTGGTGAAGGTCGTACCGCCGTCGTACGACACCGCCGAGGTCACCGGCTGGTGCCAACGGCCGGGATGGCGAGCCGAGTAGAAGGCGGTCAGGTGGCCGTCGTGCGAAACGGCGTTGCCCGACCAGACGCCGCCCTCGTCGTCACCGCCAGGGGTCGGCGCCAGGGCCACCGGCAGGAGCTCCCAGTGGATGAGGTCCGGGCTGCGGAAGTGGCCCCAGTGCATGTCGGCATGGCGGGCGCTGTGCGGGTTGTACTGGAAGAACACGTGGTAGTGGCCGTCGTGGAAGACCAGGCCGTTGGGATCGTTGATCCAGTGCGCCGGCGGTCGGAGATGGACGGCCGGGAAGTGCGTGTCGAGCGATACCGCCGCCTGGGTCTCAGTCATCGGTGCGCTCGTCATAACGGCGGCGCACGGCCGCGGCCTGCTTGATGTTGGCCTCGGACTCCTGGAGCGAGCGCTCGCCACGCTGCCGGGTCCGCTCGGCGAGGTGCTCCATGTGGCGCTCGAAGCGGGCCTGGTACCGCTCGCGCATCACCGCGATCTCCTCGGCGACGGCTCCTGAACGAGAGGCCGGAACCGGCATCGGCTGTCCGGCCGGGCGGACGGGCAGGCGCTGCTCCAGCGGCAGGATGGTGGCCTTGGGGGACGGCAGTGTCTGGTACCAGTAGGCGGTCGAGGCCCAGTCGTCGGCGAGGTGGTTGCCGTGGCCGTGCTCGATCGAAACCTTGATCCGCTCCTCGAAGCGGACCGGATCAGCCACGTGGAAGCGGTAGTTGACCGAGTAGCCGGGGACGTCGGCCTCGTGGAGGATGGCGCCGTGGTAGAGGTAGGCGTTCTTCTGCATCCCCCACGCGTGGTTGAAGTAGTCCTCGGTGCCGGTCCCGTGCAGGGAGGGCGGCCAGCTGGTGGAGCCGTCGGGCAGGAAGTCGTCGTCGATCCAGATCATGTCGTTGCCCTCGCCCCACCAGCTGCCCTGGCGGTGGTGGACGGAGAGGTTGCAGCCGACGTAGTGGCCCTTGCCCTCGGTGTCGAGGATGACGTAGTTGTCCTCGCCCGTCACGTCGACGATGTTGACCTCGGGGCTGTTGGTCTGGATGTCGGGGGCCCAGCCGTTGCAGGGGTTGTTGCGGTTCCAGCGGGCGTGGAAGTAGAGGGTGTCCTCGGGCAGGTCATCGGGGAACAGCTCATAGTCGATGTAGAAGTACTGCTGGATCGGCAGGTCGTTCTCGTTGACCAGCTCGATCCGGGCGCGCTTGTTGAACGGCATCGGCGCCCAGCAGTTCAGGGCCGCGCTGCCGCCGAAGATCAACGACTCCTCGGGCTTCGCGGAGACGGTGAACAGGGCCGACTGGTAGCTGTTGGGCATGCAGTGGCCGATGCCGAAGAAGTCGCCGAGCGGGACGAGGACGGCGGGCTCCTCCTCGTCGTCCCAGGTGATGCGGATCAGGACCTTGCGGTAGTAGTCCGGGTCCGGCTCCTCCCAGTTCACGCCGAGCGCGTTGTGGATCTCCATCACCGGGGCCACGGTGTCGGCCTCCAGCGGGTCGATCAGGCCGGGGCCGAGGGTGCGGCGGCAGAACTGGGTCATCCAGATGTGGGTGATGCGCCCGGGGCCTTCGAGGTCGGCCAGGACGCGGCTGGAGTGGGCGGGGGTCGTCCAGTAGTCCTGGTTGCGGCCGCGCTGGTCCCAGCTGGAGACACGGGCGGTGCGGGCCCGCGTGGAACGGGTGAGGTGTTCGAGAGAGTGCGAGGACATGGGAAACTGACCCCTTCAGTGATGGTTCGCTGAACTCGGGCGGCGAGAGACTGGACCTCTCTCGCCGCCCCCTTGCTGGTGTGGATGTGGTTCAGGCCGGGCAGCCGCAGGACTCCCGGTAGGTGATCTCCGGCTCCAGGCGGACGGTGCGCGGGCGGGACGTGAGGCTGCCGTCGATCCGACTGAGCAGCAGCTCCATCGCCGTGGCCCCGATCTCGTGGGCGGGCTGGACGACCGCGGTGATACCGGGGCGGAACAGATCGGTGTGCGGGAAGCCGTCGAAGGTGGCGAAGGCGAAGTCCTCAGGCGTGGTCAGGCCCAGTTCCTTCGCCGCCGCCAGTACGCCCACCGCTGTCTCGGTGCCGGCGGCGACCACCGCCGACGGCCGCTGCTGCCGTAGGACACTCGTCATGCGCTCGCCGGTGTCGTCCGCCCGTCCGCTGCCGGTGACGATCAGGGTTTCGTCGACGTCGATGTCCGCCTCGTAAAGCGCCTCGAGGTAGCCGCGCCGCCGCTCGGAGATGGTGGACACAGCGGTGTCGCCCGCGGCCAGGGCGATCCGCCGGTGGCCGTGCCGTTCCACCAGGTGCAGCACCAGCTCCCGCATGGGTGCGGTGTTCTCGACGCCCACCTGGTCGGCCTTGGCTCCGTTGAGGCGGTCGATCAGGACGACCGGAGTGCCCTGGTCGATCACGGCGGTGATGGCCTCCAGGTGGGACCGGGCAACGGGCGCGATGAGCAGGCCGTCGACCCGCCGCTCGGCCAGCACCTCCAGCGCCCGGGCCTCCAGCTCCGCGTCCTCGCCGGAATTGGCCAGCAGCACCGTCAGGCCGGCGCCCATGGCCTCCCGCTCGACACCGTGGGCCATCGCCGCGAAGGCCGGCTCGGCCACGTCCGTGAGGATCAGTCCGATGGAGTCGGTGCGTGAGCGGCGCAGCGCGCGGGCAAGGCTGTCCCGCCGGTAGCCCGTGGCCCGGATCGCGTCCTCGATCCGGGTGCGGGTCTCGTCGCGGACCGGCCGTGTGCCGTTGATGACGTGGGACACGGTGGACGTGGAGACGCCGGCCATCCGTGCAACGTCGGAGATCGTGGCCACTGCTGCTTCGCCGCCTCCTTGTGTCGTCGGACCCGATCCGAGATCCAGTCCGTAACTGCATAACGCCAGACGGTCCACCGGTCCATGTGGTTGACCGGTTCGCCGTCCCTTCGTTTCCCGTTACCGCTAGCGCATCGAAACGATTGCGCAGACCTTCGCACGCCGTGACGCGGACCGTCAATGGCTGCGGCCAGCGCGACTAGCGCACTCCTGGAAACTTCTCTGTCACACGGTATTGACACGCCGGGACTCGCGAGGCACCTTTCATCGAAACGTTTGCGTCAACGGCCGCAGAACCGCCCCGATGCCGACCATTCGAGCACACCGGACATCCATGCCGGAACAGACGGCCTGCACCCATACCGAACATCTCCTCGGAGCCCTGCCACCCCCACGCCGGTTCCGCCTCCCCACCCAGTTCCCGGAAGGCATCAGCACCATGGCGACCTCCCCTCAGCCCGCGACCCCGACGTCGAGACGGCCGTCCGGCATCTCGCGCCGACTCCTGCTCACCGCCACCGCGAGCGCCCTGTTCGTCACCGCCACGGCCTGCGGGTCCGCAGTGAACACGGCGGACGGATCGTCGTCGGACGGCCTGATCACGCTGTCCATGCACAACCCGGACAGCAAGACCCAGGACCCGGCGACCTGGCAGATGGTGCAGGAGTTCAACAAGAAGAATCCCGACATGAAGATCAAGCTGGAGGGCCAGCCGGTCGACCAGCACGAGCAGCGCATGACCATCGCCGCCCAGAGCGGCACGCTGCCGGAGATCTTCTGGGTCTACGACTCGCTCGCGAAGACCATGGTCAAGAGCGACGACCTGCTGGATCTGAGCCCGATCCTCGCTGAGAACGGCCTCAAGGCGAAGTTTGCCCCGAGTATGCTCGCCGGTTTCCAGCAGGACGGCGTCCAGTACGGCCTGCCGTACCAGGCGCTGGTCACGGGCTTCTACTACAACAAGGCCATCCTGGACGAGCACAAGATCGCCGTCCCCGAGACCTTCGAGGACCTGCTCGCCGCGGTGAAGAAGCTGAAGGCGGCCGGCGTGGTGCCGATCGCGCAGGGTGCGAACAACTCGTCGTTCAGCGTGTGGGCGTTCCTGACCATGCTCGACCGCTTCGGCTACGAGGCGAAGTACCAGGACATCCTGTCCGGCAAGGCGAGCTACGACAACGCCGACTTCCTGCGCCTGTACAAGCACGTGGAGGAGCTCGCGAAGGCCGGCGCCTTCCCCTCCAACATGAACACGCAGACCTACGCCCAGGCCGTCGCTTCATACACGGACGGCAAGGCGGCCTTCCTGGACGCGGGTGTCTGGGAGGCGGCCAAGATCCAGAAGAGCACCGTGGGCAAGGACACCGGCTTCTGGGCCGGGCCGACCTTCTCCGACGGGGTCGGCGAGCAGAAGCTCGTCATGAACGTGCCCTCGGCGCCGTTCGTCGTCAGCGCCAAGGTCAAGGACGACAAGAAGAAGTACGCCGCGGTGAAGGCGTTCATCCAGTTCTACTACAGCGACGCGGGCCAGAAGATCCTCGTAGACAACGCCCAGCCGCCGGTGACGACGTACGAGCCGGCCGTCGATGCCGCAAAGAACTCGGTCTTCGCCGCCGTCCTGGCCGAAGCCTCGAAGCCCGGCTGGAAGAGCCCGAAGGCCCAGCCCGACCTGGTCGTCTCCGCGGCCACCGCGAGCGCCATGTACGACAGCTTCTACGGCGTGATGGGCGGCAGCCTCAGCCCCGAAGAGGCCGTGAAGAACGTCCAGAAGACCATCAAGTAGTCACGCTGCCGGCGCCCGCGTGCCGCACGGGGCGGCGCGCGGGCCCGGACGACGGGAACAGCATGAACTGGCTCACCACGCGCCGGCACTTCACCCTCATGGTCGCGCCGGCCCTGATCATCTACAGCCTGTACATGATCTATCCGATCCTGTACTCGCTCTACTACAGCTTCACCAACTTCGACGGCGTCTCCGCCAACGGCTTCGCCGGATTCGACAACTACCAGCAGATGGGCCAGGACGACGCGTTCTGGACCTCGATGCGCAACACCGGGATCATCCTCGGCATCGCCCTGTTCCTGCTGATCCCCCTGGGCTTCCTGCTCGCGATCCTGCTCAGCGGCCGGGTGAAGGGCAGCGGTGCGATGCGGGCGCTCGTCTTCGCCCCCGCGATCATCGCGCCAATCCTCGTCGGACTGATCTGGATCTTCATCCTGGACCCGAAGATCGGCCTGGTGAACGCCTTCCTGCTGGCGATCGGCGTGCCCGCGCACCCGCAGTGGATCGGCGGCCCCACCCTCAGCCCGTACTCGATCGGCTTCGTCTACCTGTGGCAGCAGATCGGGTTCGTCCTGACCATCTTCTACGCCGGCCTGCGCATGCTGCCCCGTGACGTGATGGAGGCCAGCAGCCTGGACGGCGCCAGCCGCTGGCAGCAGCTGCGGCACATCCAGATCCCGATGATGCGCGAGACGTTCGGCATCGTCACCGCGCTCGTCGTCACCGGCGTCTTCAAGGTCTTCGAGCTCGTCTACGCCCTCACCGGCGGCGGTCCCGTCCACCTCTCCGAGGTCATGGTCAGCTACATGTACCACATCACCTTCACCACCCAGCAGTACGGCTACGGCATGGCCCTGGCGGTGGTGGTGTTCGTGGTCGGCACGCTCGCCTCCGCGGCCACGTTCCTCGGCAACCGCCGTAAGGGAGAAGTCCGTTGAGCATCGATACCGAGGTCAAGAAGCCGCTCGCGTCCCCGGCGGCTTCCGGCGAGACTCCGAGCAGGCCGCGACGCCGCAGCCGCGGCAGGATCGTGGTCTCGGCGGTCGCCTACCTGATCACCTTCGTGATCCTCTTCCCGCTGCTGTGGATCATGCTGTTGTCGTTCCAGACCAGTGACAACATCCTCAACGACCCGTTCTCGCTGAGCAATCTCACCCTGGCCAACTACCAGCAGGCGCTGGAGACCCTGAACCTGCTGGTGATGTACAAGAACACCCTGATCCTGGCCGTCGTGTCGGTCACGGTCGGCCTGGTCATCTCCTACATGGCCGCATTCGCGCTCACCCGCATGGTCTTCCGCAGCGGTCGGCGCCGCACGCAGAACACCCTGCGCTTCTACTTCCTGGCCGGGCTCGCCATCCCCGTCTACATCCTGCTGTTCCCGGTGTACCGGCTGGACATCGCCTTCGGCCTGTTCGGCACCTACTTCGCGCTGATCCTGCCGTACATCGCGGTGACGATCCCCTTCAACATCCTGCTGCTGACCGGCTTCCTGCGGGACTTCCCCGAGGAGATCGAACAGGCCGCCGTGATGGACGGGGTCGGGCTGTGGCGCATGGCCTGGAAGGTCGTCTTCCCGCTGATGCGGCCGGTCATCGCCACTCTCGCCATCCTCAACGTCATCTACGTCTGGAACGAGTTCCCCTTCGCGGTCACCCTCATCAACGACCCGAACATGACCACCGTCTCCCTCGGCGTCTCCCAGTTCCAGGGCGTCTACAGCGTCAACTACGGCGCCATGATGGCGTCCGCCACCCTCGTCCTGCTGCCGCAGCTGGCGATCTACGCGGCCTTCCAGAAGCAGGTCATCTCGGGCATGACCGCAGGCGCCGTCCGCTGACCCCCACGCACACCCACCTCACCGGTTCGCTAGGAGCCGTCATGCACCCTGACCAACCATCCGCCCCGTCCCGCCGCACCCTGCTCAAAGGCGCCGCAGCCCTGACCACCGTGGCGTTCCTGTCCGCCGCACCACTGCAGCCCGCCGCCGCTGCCGTACCGGAACGCCGCGAGTCGGCCGAGCCCAAGACCGACCCGCATCCGTCGTACGCCTCGATCGTCGGACTCCTCTGACCTGGCCCCACTCCCCCGCGCAGCAACCTCCAACCGGAAGGACACCCTGTGGCCCGCACCGTCTACGACGTCACCACCTTCAACGGCAGCGTTTCCCCGCACAAGGACATCGGCAAGGTGATCAACGAGATCATCGCCGACATCAAGTCCAAGCAGAAGACCCAGAACACCAGACCCGGCGCCGTCATCTACATCCCGCCGGGCCACTACGACCTGCTCACCCGCGTCGTCATCGACGTCAGCTTCCTGACGATCAAGGGCTCCGGACACGGCTTCCTCTCCCGCGCCATCCACGACGACACCTCCGACACCAGCAAGTGGATCGAGGTCCAGCCCGGCTCCAGCCACATCCGGGTCAAGCACACCGACGGCAACAACGAGGCGTTCCTCGTCCAGCGTTCCGGCGCGCCCGCCGAGGTCGGCCGGCTCAACGGCATCGTCTTCCAGGACTTCTGCATCGACGGCGTGGCGTCCACCAAGCCCTAAGTGGAGGGCAACCACAAAATCGGCATCTCGGTCCAGTCGGACAACGACTCGTTCCGCTTCGAGGGAATGGGCTTCGTCTACCTCACCCAGGCCATGGTCGTCCGGGGCGCGGACGCCTGCAGCTTCACCAACAACTTCGTCGCCGAGTGCGGCACTTCCATCTCCCTCACCGGCGCCTCGCAGGTCGCCAAGATCACCAACAACTACCTGATCAGCGCCTGGGCGGGCTACTCGGTCTTCGCGGAGAACGCCGAGGGCATCCTCATCTCCGGCAACACCATTCTGTGGGCCTGCAACATCACCCTCATCAACTCCAACCGCTGCAACATCTCCGCCAACAAGCTGCTGAGCAACTTCCCCAGCATGATCGCCCTGACGAACGGCAGCTCGGAGAACCTGATCTCCGGCAACCACTTCCGCCGCGTCCACGGCGACGGCACCAGCACCCGCTTCGACGACCTCGTCCACATCAACGGCAGCGACAATGCGGTGACCGGTAACCAGTTCTCCTTCTCTGTACCGGCCGCGAACATCACCCCGTCCGGGGCCGACCCCACGCTCATCCTCATCGCCGGCGGCGCCCGTAACTACCTGGCCACCAACAACATCAAGGCCAGCCTAGACGTCAAGGTCGTCCTCGACTCTTCCTCCACTGAGACGAAGATCCTCTACAGCGCCAAGAGCTCCCAGCTGCAGTCCTACACCGACGACTACTCACTCGTAGCCACACCTTGAGCGGACCGGATCGCCTGCGCGGGCACAGGAGCGCGTAAGCAGCCCTGCGTTCCCGCGCAGGCTTTCCCTGATCTACCTCGCAGACCCCAACGTGTCGGCCGAGCACATCCTCGAGCCCCCCGCCGCGCCACTGCCGGCCGACAGGCTGCGCGCCGCACTGGACGCCACCCAACGAATGACAGTGGCCGAGCGCACCTTCTGAGAACCCTATCCAGGCGATCGATGCCCTCGCGGGCGACGATCTACGTGAATGCGGCCTGGGCGGTCGCGTCTGCCGCGTATCGCATGGTGTACGACCGCACATTCCAGGCGCCGACCGTGTAACCGAGGTGTCCCTCTCCTGCGGCGCGGGCTTCGATCCGCCAGGGGCTGTCTCCGGTGGGGTAGAACCGCAAGGTCAGCGTCTGGCCCGACGGCAGGTAGAACTCGGCAACGGAACGGTCCACCACCAGACGCAGTTCGATCGGGGCACCGGACGCCGTCTTCGCTTCTGGGCAGGGGATACGGTACGTGCCGCCGTGTGCGCGGGTCGAGTGAGGCATGCCCCCGGTCGACGACGAGCTCGCTGGTGGCGGAGTCGATTCTGATGTCGAGGTACTCGGTGCCATCGGCAGAGGTCACCAGCCGTAGTCCCCCTGCCGTCCCCGGAGCGCGGAGTTCGAGACGGGCGGTCAGATCGAAGCTCGTGCTCACCGTGCCCAGTACAGCGGTTCCGGTGGTCTCGCCGGAAGCCGTCACCGCGCGTCCGTCGCGCAGCGCGAGGAGTTCCGTAGCCGGTCGCTGGCGTACGGAGCCGTCCTGGCCGAGTGTCACCTCACGCGGCAGTGTCAGCAGCCCCGCCCAGCCGGCCTCACGCACCCACTGCGGGTCGCGGGCCTCCCAAGACCAGCCCCACAGCAGCCACCGGCCGTCGGGGGCCGGCAGCAGCGCCGGTGCGTAGAAGTCGGGACCGTGGTCAGCGGCCACAGATAGGAGTTCCAGGCGGGCAGGAAGGTGAGGATGGCGACGGTTGCGACAGCCGGGCCGGACAGCGGCATGACGATGCGGCGGTAGATGGTGAACCAGCCCGCGCCGTCCGCGCGCCGCCTCGTCGATCTCCTTGGGGATGCTCTGGAAGTACTGGTGGAAGAAGAAGATCGAGAAGGCGTTGGCGACCAACGGCAGGATCTGCACCTGGTAGGTGTCCATCCAGCCGGTGGTCCACTCCAGGTGGAAGCCGTTGACCCGGAGCAGCGGCAGCTGGTTGATCCACCACACCAGCGGCAGGGCGAAGGTCTCGAACGGCACGATGAGGGTGGCGATGACGGCGGTCATGAGGGCCTTGCGGCCGGGCCAGCGCATCCGGGAGAGAGCGAATGCGGCCAGGCTGTTGACGACGATGCCGAGCACCACGGTGATCGACGAGATGAGCACGGAGTTCAGCAGGAACCGCGTCGCCGGGACCCGCTCGAAGACACCTGTGTAGTTGTCCAGCGACAGGGCGCCGACCGGCAGGAAGGCGCGCAGGGAGCCCAGGTCGCCGAAGATCTGGTCGTCCGGCTTGAACGACGAGACCAGCATGAAGACGAGCGGGAGCGCGAAGACCAGGGCCAGGACGGCCCGGCCGGCGTGTCCGCCGAGGTGCTTCAGGAAGGAGGTCATGTCAGTCCTTCTCCCGGGTCAGGAAGCGCTGGACGAGGGACACGGCCAGCACGAGCACGAAGAAGACCAGGGAGATGGCCGCCGCGTACGCGGTCTGCTGCTGCTCGTAGCCGGTGTGCATCGCCTGGTGGACGACGGTGGTGGTGGAGTCGAGCGGGCCGCCCTGGGTCATCACGTTGATCTGGGTGAAGAGGCCGAGTGCCTGGATGGTGATGGTGATCAGCACGAAGGTCCGGGTGGGGCGCAGTCCGGGCCAGGTGACATGGCGGAAGCGGTGCCGGCGGGTGGCCCCGTCCAGGTCGGCGGCCTCGTACAGCTCGGCGGGGATGGTCTGGAGCCCGGCCAGCCAGATGATCATGTGGAAGCCGACGCCCTGCCACACCGACATCAGGATGATGGCCGGCATCGCGGTGGCCGGGTCGCCCAGCCAGTCCCGGCCCTCGACGTGTCCGAGGGTGAGCGCGGAGAGCACGTGGTTGACGAGGCCGTCCTGTCGGTAGAGGAAGGTCCAGAGCAGGGACACGACCACCATCGAGGTGACGACCGGCAGGAAGTAGACGGTGCGGAAGAAGTTGACGCCGCGCACCTTCGCGTTGACCAGCAGGGCCAGCACCAGGGCGAGCCCGGCCTGGAGCGGGACGACGACGGCGGCGAAGTACGCCGTGTTGCGCAGGGACTTGAAGAAGACCGGGTCCTGGAAGAGCTGGGTGAAGTTCCGCAGGCCGACGAACCGGGCCGGGGTGGGCGAGATCAGCCTTGCGTCGGTGAAGGACAAGGCGAAGGTCAGGGCGAGCGGTACGACGACGAAGACGATCAGCAGCACCACGGCCGGGGTGGCCATGCCGAGGGCGGTGAGGCTCTCACGGCGGCGGGCGTGCGTCCTTCGGGTTCGCCGGACCGTACGCAGCCGGCCGAGGGCTGCGATCATGGTGGTCACGGTAGCTCCAGAGGGAGCCGGTCCGGTTCGGGCGCGTAGGGAAGCGCAGTCGGGGCCCGGACCGGGGCGGTCAGCCGGCGTAGTAGTTGTTCGTCTCGAGGTTGTTGTCGATGGCCTTCGCGGCCTGGCCCAAGGCGTCCTTGGGGTCGGCCCCGGTCAGGATGTCCTGGGTCGCCTTCTGGAACTCGGTGGAGATGTACGGGTAGGCCGGGGTGACCGGACGCACCACCGCGTACTTGCGCGCGAACTGGGCGAACACGCTGAACTTCCCGCCCGGTTGGTAGCCGTCGACCTGCTCGGCGGCGGCGTCGGTGGCCGCGATCGTGCCGGTGGCCGTGGCGTAGTCCACGAAGTACTTGCTCTGGCGGGAGAACTTCAGCCACGCCTGCGCTCCGTCCTTGTTGGAGCAGGTGGAGCTCATCGCCCATTGCCAGGAGGCGCCGCCGATCTTGGGTCCGTTGCCGAAGTCGACGGGCGGGATGATCGCCAGGTCGTCACCGAGCTTCGCGGCGTTCTTGGCCGCGTTCCAGCTGCCGTCCCAGTGGAGGGCGCTCTTGCCGGCCAGGAAGTCCTTGTTGGGGTCGGCTCCGGACTTCTTCGACAGGTAGCCCTTGGTGACCAGCGAGCGGAACCATGTGGCCCACTCCACCGCCTCCTTGCCGTCGAGGATGCCCGAGGCGCTTGTGTAGCCGTCGCGGTCGATCAGGTCACCGCCGAAGCTCTGCAGCTGCGGTGAGTATCCGTACGGGTACCACTCGCCGAGGCTGCCCGTGCCCATCTCCAGCGGGTACTGGAACTTGCCGCTCTTCTTCAGTTCGGCCAGCGCGGAGTCGAACTCGGCCTTCGTCCAGGGCTTGTCGATGGTGGGGATGCGGATGCCGTATGCCTTCAGCACCGACTTGCGGGCGAAGAAGGTGAGGGAGACGTCGGTGAAGCCGAACGCGTAGACCTTGTCCTTGTAGCGGCCGACCGTGCTGGGCAATTGGCCGGACAGCGGGACCTCGCTGCCGGAGACGTCGATGGGGGCCAGGTAGCCACCCCAGGCCCAGTTCGGCACGTTGGGGCCGTCCACGTCGAGCAGGCAGGGCAGCTTGCGGGCCGAGGCGGCGGCCACGACGGAGTCGTTGTAGTTGCTCTGCGGGAACGCCTGGAGCTTGACCTCGTACTCGCTCTGCGAGCTGTTGAAGTCCTTGATGATCTTCTTCACGACGTCGAGCTCGGCCGAGTTGCCGGCGTTGTGCGTCCACAGCGTCAGCGTGTTGCCGCTGGCTCCCGACGTGCTGCCGCCGCTTCCGGTCGCGCATCCGGCGACCAGCGCGGTCGCCGCCGCGACGGCTAAGGTCGCACATGCGAGGCGGCTGGTTCTCAACACCACGAGGTTCCTCCATCTCACTGGGACGGGTCTTGCCGGACCCGCCTTGGCGACCGGTAGCGACGGTCGCTGTTCTTGGTGGCCGTCCCGCCGCCCGGAGGTTCTCCGCTCCGGGCTGCGGGACGACCGTCTTCGGGTGCCTGGTGTCAGCCCGCAGCGGGCGCGCCGATGGAGGCACGCTCCCGCAGCGGCATGGGCACACGGTGTACGGCGGCTTCGAGCGGCCCCTCGCCCAGGATCAACTCCACGGCGAGGCGGCCAAGTTGGTAATGCGGCAGCTTGAGGGTGGTGAGCGCCGGGCGCAGTACGGCCGCGATGTCCTGGTCGTCGAAGGAGACCACCGACACGTCACCGGGCACGGACAGCCCTGCCTCGCCCAGCGCCTGGTAAGCGCCGAAGGACAGCCGGTCGGTCAGGCACACCAGCGCCCGGGGGCCGTGGCCCGCCGCCAGCAGCGCGGAGACCTCCCGGTAGCCGTCGTGCGTGTTCCAGTCGCACTCGATGACGCCGTCCAGGCGGGCCCCGCCCGCCCGCAGGACCTCTTCCAGGCCGCGCATGCGCTCATCGCCGGCGATGATCCCCTCAGGGGTGGCCGGCACCGCCTGGTGACCGCCAATGGCCCAGATGCCTTCGGTGTGGCCGGCCGCGAGCAGGGCACGGGCCGCGTCCCGGCCGGCCTCCAGTTCGTCCGGGACGACGGATGGCGCGTCGAAGCCGGGGGCCAGGCAGTTCAGCAGGACCACCCGGCGCCCGTACAGCTCCTTGGGCGGGGTGATGTACCGGGTGAACATGGACGCGTAGATCACCGCGTCGACCTGACGGTCGAGCAGCGCGTGGACGAGTGACGACTCGGCGGCGCGGTCGCCGCCGGCCTCCGTGATGAACAGCAGGTGGTCGCGTTCCCGGGCGGCCTCCAGCGCGCCGCGGATCACGTCTCCCGCGAACGGTGTCGTGGTGATCAGGTCGGACACGAACCCGATGGTCTGGGTTGACTTGGTCCGCAGGCTGCGTGCCGTGACGTTGGGGCGGTAGCCCAGCTCCCGGGCGGCCTCCAGCACGCGTTCACGGGAAGCGGCGGAGATGCGCATGTCGGTGCGGCCGGAGAGGGCGAACGACGCGGTGGTCGGCGAGACACCTGCCCTGCGGGCAACGTCGGCCATCGTCACGCGGCGTTCAGACATCAGCGACTCAGCTCCCTTGTTAAATCGGATTAGCAAGGTTGCGACGAGAGTGATGCGCTCTTCGCGCGACGTCAACACCTTGGACACCTCGAACTCGAAACAGCGAGGTTTTGTACCGCTATGCCCCATCTCCAGGTAACGCCACGGTAAATCGCTTCGCGTTAGCCCTTGCTTTAGCCGAGACGGCACGCGAACGATGCGGAGCCACGTGGTTGAACCGATTTGGCACGACGAAACTCTGCCGCACCGTCCCAGGAGTCAGCCATGAGGAGAAACCGGCCGTCAGTGTCGTTTCGGCCGCCGTGGGCGGCGCGATTGTCCCGTTCTCGTTCGCTGCCGCTACCGCCGCCGCTCGGAACCCAACACTGCCCGGACGTCCTTGGCCCCGGGCGCGAACCCGCCCAGCGCGGACGAGGCAGCGCTGAAAGCCGACGTCGAACGGGCTGCCGTCCCACACCTGAACACGATCGCGTCAGTGCGCGCTCTGTCTGCCGTCACGGGAGACACGGTCATCTCGCCCACCGGTTCTGCCCCCGGCGGTGCGGCTTTCGACTGCTTCTCGCGGGGCGGGCGCCGGCGCGGGGCGCCGACGGCTTCGGCCGCAGCGTCCGACATGCCTGCTCCCCCATCACCCACAACCGGAGGTATGCATGCGCACATGCTCACCGGCGAGGGGCGCAACGAGGCCCTCGCTCAACGTTCTGCGACTGCTGCTCGCGCTCACGATATGTCTCGGCCTGACGTCACCCCTGATGACGGCACCCGCCGACGCAAGCGAGAGCAGCCTGTCCAACCCGGACTTCGAGACCGGCGACTTGAGCGGCTGGACCACTACGGGAACAGCGTTCAACGGAGCGGTCACCGACGAGCCGGGCTGGGGATGGGGCTGCTGCTTCAACCAGCAGGGCACCCACCACTTATGGGGCTTCGCCGGCGGCGGCGACGCACCCACCGGGACCGTCACATCCGAGCCGTTCACACTGACCGGCACCGGAATGGTCAGCGCGCTCGTGTCCGGCGGCCGTAACGACAACGACCTGTACGTCGCCCTCACCACACTCGACGGCACAGTGCTCCACAAAGCCACCGGAACCGACGACGAGGCGTACCGCAGAGTTACCTGGGACGCACGTGAGCACCTGGGCAGGCAGCTGCGCATCACCGCGGTCGACCGGGCCACCGGCGGCTGGGGCCACATCAACCTCGACGACGTCAGGGTGGGGATCGACAAGGCGCCGGATCCCTCCGAAGCGGGACTCGCCGCCTACTGGGACTTCGCCGACGGCAAGGGCACCACGACCAAGGAGAGAATCAGCCAGGCCGCCGACCCCATCAGCTACGTCTTCAACGACGCGCCGTACAAGCCGGACAGCGATCCGCTCTGGCGCCCGAAGCGCGAGGAGGACGGCGTACTCTCCGGCTCCCTTCTGTTCGACGGCTATTCCACCTGGGTCACGCGGGCCGCGGCGCAGACGCAGCTGCCCACGGACGGCATGACGGTCGAGGCGTGGGTCGCGCCGCGCGCGTTCGAGTGGGGTGACGAGGGGAAGCCGTCCGCCGTCGTCAACCAGCAGGACAAGGGGGCGAAGCGAGGCTTCTCCCTCGGTGTCGGCCGGCATGGACGGTGGCAATTCGGCGTCGGAACCGGTGACACGTGGTACGAGACGACGGTCCCGAAGTCGGCGGCCCTGGCCGCGGGCAAGTGGGCGCACCTCTCGGCGGTGTTCGCACCGGGCGACGGAGCGATCAGGCTCTTCCTCAACGGCGAGCAGGTCGCCCAGACGGCCATCCCCACAACCGCGCGGCTGGCCAAGGCCGATGTTCCGCTGATCATCGGCCGTCACAACCAGCCCGCCATCATCAACGGCACATTCGCCGTGAACATGTTCAACGGACTGATCGACGAGGTGAAGATCCACACCAGCGCACTCGCCCCGGCGTCGGTGACGGCCGGCCATCAGAAGGATGTGCGGTCCTTCGCCGGTGGCGTCACTCCCATGGCCGAGATGGACATGGACCGTTCGCGCTACGACGGTGACCGGTACCGTCCGGGCTACCACTTCACCGCCCCGAACCACTGGATGAACGAGCCTCATGCTCCCATCCAGTACAAGGGCAAGTACCACCTCTTCTACCAGCACAACTCCCACGGCCCCTACTGGCACAACATCAGCTGGGGACACGCGGTGAGCGAGGACCTGGTGCACTGGAGCGACCTGCCCGTCGCGCTCGCGCCCACCGAGGACAGCGTGGCACCCGACGGGGTCTGGTCCGGCGACGCCACCCTCGACGAGAACGGCGTGCCCGTCCTGCTGTTCACGGCCGGCAACGACGCCCAGCGCCCCAACCAGGCGACCGGACTCGCGCGCCCCGTCGACCCCGGCGATCCCGACCTGGTCGAGTGGAAGATGCACCCCACCCTCGTCACCAGCCAGACCGCCGACCTCGATGTCGGCGCCGGACGAAAGGTCCGCTTCGGGGACTTCCGCGACCCGTTCGTCTGGAAGGAGGGCGACACCTGGTTCCAGCTGATGGGCTCCGGCGTCCAGACCAACGACGGCAGGGACGTCGGAGGCACAGCGCTCCTCTACACCTCCAAGAACCTCACCGACTGGGCCTACTCCGGACCACTGATGGTCGGTGACGTGGCGGCCCACCCCAGGACCGGCCAGGTCTGGGAGCTGCCCACGTTCCTGCCGATCGGAAAGGACGCTCAAGGCCGCGAGCGCCGGGCCCTGCTCGTCAACCCGGCCTTCCCCGCCGGCCCCGGCGAGTACAGCAGCAAGTACGTCTACTACTGGGTCGGCACCTGGGACGCCCAGGCCCGCCGCTGGACACCCGACACCACAGAACCGAAGCTGATGGACTACGGCGACCACTTCACCGGCCCCAGCGGAACGGTGGACGACAAGGGGCGCTCTCTGGTCTTCAGCATCGCGCAGGACCGGCGGACCGAGCGCGCCCACTACGACGCAGGGTGGGCGCACAACGCCGGCCTCCCCATCGAACTGTCCATGCTGTCCGACGGCGACCTCGGCTTCAGCCCCGTCGAGGAGGTCTCACGCCTCCACGTCGGCGAAACCCTCGTGGACATCAGTGCCCCGACGTCCGTCACCGACGCGAACGCGCGCCTGACGAACATCAAGGGGGACATGCTCCACATCAAGCTGACACTCGAGCGCGGCAGCGCCGACACCTTCGGTCTCGACGTGCTGCGCAGCCCGGGGGATGAAGAACGGACACGCCTGTTCTACGACGCGCCCGCCGGACAACTTGGAGTGGACAGAACGAGGTCCGGGAACAACTCCAGCGCCGAGCCGAACCTCGGTATACAGAAGGGGCCGCTGACACTCTCGAACGGCACTCTGACACTGGACGTGTTCGTCGACCGCTCGGTGATCGAGACCTACGCGAACTCACACAAGTCGATCACCACCCGCGCCTACCCATTCCGGCAGGACTCCCTCGGCCTGCGACTCTTCGGCGACGGCAGCGTCGTCAAGTCCATGACCGTCTGGAAGATGGGCAGCATGACCGACTGACATTCGGAGTACATCGGCGTACACGCCGGACGCTGAACGCTGTCGTGACCCGCCGTACGCAGAAGCACCGACCGGGATTCCGGCGGGGCTTCTGCCAAGGGGCCCCGCATCGCCTGTTCTGTCACCTGCCTGTCACAGCCCCTATGAGCGGGGGGCTTGCTGTAGCTGTCTTACCAGGTGGAAGACCTCCCGGGCCGCGTAGCGTTTGAGGCAGCGGACGATTTCGCGCCGCGTCTTGCCCTCCTTGATCCGGCGCTCGTAGTAGTCCTGAGTGCGCGGGTCGACCCGCAGGCGGGTGAACACGATGCGGTGGAGCGCGGCGTTGGCCTGCCGGTCCCCGCCGCGGTTGAGGCGACGGAATTGCCTGCGTCCCGAGGAACGCTCGACAGGACTGACACCGCACAGCGCGGCGAACGACGACTCGCTGTCCAGCCGTTCCGGGTTGTCCCCCACCGTGATCAGCAACGTGACCGCCGTGGCTCAGCAGCAGGTCGAGCTTGCCCTCCGGGGCCTCCTCTCGCCACACCACTTCCCGGGGGCGGGCGTCCGGCGGGGCCTCGGTGGCGCGGACGGAGGAGTCGGTGCCGAGCAGGTGCTTGAGGAGGTACTCGTTGCCTTTCGCGGAGGAGCCCAGCAGGTTGGCCCGCCACACGGTGAGCACGCGAGGGAAGTTCTGGGGGCGTCCGGATCCTCTCCCGCGAATCCCAGCCGCCCGGCCTTGAGTTCCGCCACGACGTGCTCACCCCCACACCGCGCCCGGCCGCCTCGGCCTCGTCGGCCAGATCGAGGGGGTTGCGGTCGAATGTCGGATACGACGGCATCCAGCCCATCCGTGCCGACTGCGCGAACGTCGGCGGTGGTCTTCCCCACGAACGGGCCGCCGGACCCGGCCGCCGCGAGGGTGTCGGCGGAGAACGGGTCGTAGCGGAACTGGTCACCGTGCAGGTACCAGTACGCGGTCTGGATCACCAGCCGGGCCGGACGGTTCCAGTCGGCAGCGGTCGCGATCGCCGAGTAGCCGGTGATCGGGCGGACCTTCTCCTGCCCGACGTAGTGGGCCCAGCCGCCGCCGTTCACGCCCTGACAGCCGGTCAGCGTGGTCAGGGTCAAGAACGCCCGGTAGATGGTGTCGGAGTGGAACCAGTGGTTCGTCCCCGCGCCCATGATGATCATCGAACGGCCGCCGGACTCCGCGGCTTTGGCCGCGAACTCCCGGGCGATCCGGGCCGCCTTCCCCGCGTCCACCCCGGTGATGGCCGCCTGCCAGGCGGGGGTGTACGGCTGAGTGGCGTCGTCGTACGAGGTGGGCCACTCCCCTGGCAGACCGTCGCGGGCCACCCCGTACTGGGCCAGCAGCAGGTCGTAGACCGTGGTCACCAGGCGTCCGGCGACCCGCCGTACCGGTACGCCGCGCCGCAGCCGGTCGGCGCACGCCGTCGGGGGCGTCGAAGCGGGGCAGTTCGACCGCGACCGGTACCTCGTCGCCGCCCTCGGCGGACAGCAGGGGCTGCGTGTCACCGAGGTCCAGGTTCCACTTCCCGGCACCCGAATCGCCGTAGCGGTCGCCGAGCGTTCCGTTCGGCACCACCGGTTGCCCGGTGGCCGCATCCAGCAGCACGGTCCGAACTCCGCGTGCTCAGCCGCGGCAGCCTCGCCGCCGAGGTCGGCGGCAGTGAGGAACTTGCCGGGCGTGTACGTGCCCGGCTCGCCCTCCGCCTCGTCGAGGGTGACCAGGAAGGGCAGATCCGTGTACTGCTTGACGTAATCGGTGAAGTACGGGGTGGACCGGTCGACGAAGAACTCCTTGATGATCACATGCCCCATGGCCATCGCCAGTGCCCCGTCGGTCCCCGGCTGGGCTGCGAGCCACTCATCGGCGAACTTCACGTTGTCCGCGTAATCCGGTGAGACCGCGATCACCTTCTGGCCGCGGTAGCGGGCCTCGGCCATCCAGTGAGCGTCCGGGGTACGGGTCACCGGCAGGTTGGAACCCCACATGATCAGAAAGCCGGCGTCCCACCAGTCCCCCGACTCCGGTACGTCGGTCTGGTCGCCGAACATCTGCGGCGAGGCCACCGGCAGGTCCGCGTACCAGTCGTAGAACGACAGCATCGCGCCGCCCAGCAGCGAGTAGAAGCGGGCGCCGGCGGCGTGCGAGACCATCGACATCGCCGGGATCGGTGAGAAGCCGGCCAGCCGGTCCGGGCCGTACTCCTTGATGGTGTGCACGTGCACGGCGGCGACCATCTCGACCGCCTCGTCCCAACTCGCCCTCACCAGGCCGCCCTTGCCGCGCGCGCCCGCTTGTAGCGGCGGGAGCGCTCCGGGTCGGAGACGATGTCCGCCCAGGCCGCCACCGGGTCACCGCCGAGCCGGGCCTTGGCCTCGCGGTACATCTGGAGCAGTACGCCGCGTACGTACGGGTAGCGCACCCTCGTGGGCGAGTAGGTGTACCAGGAGAAGGCCGCCCCGCGCGGGCAGCCGCGCGGCTCGTACTCCGGCCGGTCCGGGCCCACCGACGGGTAGTCGGTGGGCCTCCCAGGTGATGATGCCGTCCTTGACATACACCTTCCACGAGCACGAGCCGGTGCAGTTCACGCCGTGGGTCGAACGGACCACCTTGTCGTGCGACCAACGGTCCCGGTAGAACTCGTCCGCCTGGCGCCCGCCCTTTCGGTGCAGCGTGCGCTGATCCTCAGAGACCTCTGCCCGGGTGAAGAACCGGCGGCTGCGCACCAGCGCCTCCGCCAGCCCGCCGTCCATGCCCGCCCGTGCCTGGCTGGTTTCCGTGCCCACCGTGCCACTCCGCCCCGGGCGTGCCGGCCCGTTCGAGTCATGATCGAGTCTGGCCGCACGCGACTCTACGACCGCAATCCCCCAAAAGGTCAACAGCCGCACCACAAGTGGGCAAAACAAGGCCCGTGGAGATCGTCTGCGCGCCGAGGCGGTTACCCGGGCTCTGCAGGGCTGTGCCGGGAGGTGCCGAACCAAAAGGCGGCCCGGCCGGGCCGCAATGCAGTGCGCAGGCGGCCCACCGCCGGATCTGTCCGACGGTGGGCCGTGAGTGAGCGGTCAGGCAGCCGGCCGGGACAGGGCGCTGCCTGCCTTTACGCGCGCTTTCTCCACCGCTTCCCAGTCCTCGGTGTCGAGGGTGGCGAGCGCGGCCGGGAAGACGCCGTCCTGTTCCTTGAGGATGTGCTCGCGCAGCAGGTCGAGGGTGTCGATCAGCCGGTCCGGCCAGCCCGGGTCAGTCAGGAACGGTCCGTCCGCCTCCGCCAGCACCGCTTCGATGCGGCGGTGCTCGGCCTCCAGGGCGGCGATCTGCTCCGGAAACTCCGTGGCCATCGCGGGGAACAAGCCGCGCTCCTCCACCTGGGTGTGCGGGCCGAGCACGGAGGTGATCTCGCGCGCGAGCTCGGCCATCCGGGCGATCGCGCCGTCACGCCGGGCGTCGCGTACCTGGCTGATGAGGTTCACGACCCTTTCGTGCTCCTGGGTCAGTTCGTCGATGGTCTCCGGTGCCTGGCCGCCGCAGTACTCGCACACCGGTGATGCTCCTTGGTTGTTCGGTCCGTCGTTCTCAGCCGGGTGTGTTCTCACACGGTGGTGTGCGCGGTGCGGTGTCGGCGCCCACGGCCGGTCCGCGGAGCCGGGTCGCCGCCGTGGACGGCGGTGCGGACGCCGGTGAGGGTGTAGGCCAGCGCCGCCGCGGCCACGATCGCGAGCAGGGCGAGACCGGCTGCGTACGTTCCGTACTGCCCGTACAGCGAGCCCATGACCAGCGGCGGGAGGAAGCCGCCAAGGCCGCCCGCGGCGCCGACCACGCCGGTCACCGAGCCGACCTGGTTCGCCGGGGTCCGCAGGGCCACCAGGGCGAAGGTCGCTCCGCTGCCCGCGCCGAGCGCGGCGGCCATCGACAGGAAGGCGATCGTGCCCACCGGGGCCAGGGCCAGGGAGAACGACTGCACGACCGCTCCGGCGACGACCACGGCCAGCGAGCCGGCGAGCACCCGGACCGGGCCCAGCCGGTCGGACAGCCAGCCGCCGACCGGGCGCATCGCCACCGCGAGGAGCACGAAGCCGGCCATGCGGTTGGCGGCGTCGGCCTGGGTGAGGCCGTAGCCGGTCTTGAGGTAGGTGGGCAGGTAGACGGAGAAGGCCACGTAGCCGCCGAAGGCCACCGCGTACAGCGCGGACGCCTGCCAGGTGATGCCGAGGCGCGCGGTCGCGGCCAAACGGCGGGCCAGGGGCTCGGTCGGCACGGTGCGGCCGGGGGCGTCGCGCAGCAGCAGCGCGGCGGCCACGGCGTAGACGGCGAGCACCGCGGCGGTGATCAGGAACGGGGTCGCCATGCTGCCCGCGTCGACGAGCTTGACCGTGGTCAGGGCGCTGATCGCGGTGCCGCCCATGCCGACGCCGAAGACGCCGATCGCGAGGCCCCGCCGCTCGGGCGGGAACCAGGCGCTCACGAGGGGCACACCGACGGCGAAGGCGGTGCCGCCAATGCCGAGGAAGAACCCGCCGACCAGCAGCGCGGCGAGGGAGGAGTGCCCGGCCAGGCCGAGGTAGAGCACCGGCACGATGGTGACCGCCGACACGATCGGGAACATCACGCGTCCGCCGAACCGGTCGGTCAGGGCGCCCACCGGGATCCGGCCCAGGGAGCCGACCACGACCGGCACCGCCACCAGCAGCGACTGCTCGAACGACGACAGGTCGAGACTGTCCTTGAACCGCGGGCCGAGCGGGCTCAGCAGCGCCCACGCCCAGAAGTTCACGGCGAAGCCGACAGTGGCCAAGGCCAGCATCAGCCACGCCTGGCGGGACACCGGAGCACCTGACGGTGAGCTGTCGCCCTTCGACTTAAACGGCTGGACCATGTTGTCCGTCCCTTTCCTCGGATGGTGGTGCGGCACCACCGGGATCGCAATCGCGTGGGCAGGCCCCTTGCCTGCCCAACGGCGTCCCGTAGCCAGCCACTGTCCGCATCCGGGCTCGCCGCCGGCATGGGCCATCAGTCCCTCCAGAGGGCCGGACAGGCCCCGGGTTCAGACCCGATCGTCCCTCCCACGGTCCCGTGCACCCGAGGCCGCCGCGTGCAGCCGCTGTGTCCCGGTGGGGTAGGGCCGGTCGGCCCTACCCCACCCATCGCCGACGGGGGACTATGGACTGATGTTCCAGACAGACGGCTTTCGCGCACTCGACCGGCAGGAGTGCCTGCGCCTGCTGGCCAAGGTGCCGGTCGGCCGCGTGGTGCACACCCGACAGGCACTGCCGGCGGTCCTCCCCATCAACTTCTCCCTGGACACGGACGCCTCCGTCCTTCTGTGCACCTCACCGGACTCGGACCTCGTCCACGCCATCGACGGCGTCGTGGTCGCCTTCGAGGCGGACGAATTCGACGCGGCGACCCGGTCCGGCTGGAGCGTGGTCGTCACCGGACGGGCCACCGTGGTGACGGATCCCGCCGAGCACGAGCGCCTTACGCAGACCGGCCCGAGCTCCTGGATGCCCTTGCGGGAGTCGGTGTTCGTACGGATCGAGTCCGAGATGGTCACCGGACGCGAACTCAGGGGAACGCCCGGCCCGCGGTGAGGCATAGCGAGTAGCCGCTGCGGGATCTTGCCACCTCCAACGCGGGCAGGCGTCCGGCAGCGCGGGCAGCAGCCCGGGCCGACGGCGGGAGGTCACTCCGCCGGCCCGCTACCCCTGTGGTGGCCCCCCGACTCCAGCGCATCAGGTACGACGTTCGTGGACGCGCGGGGCGTACGCGCGCCGTCCGGACCGTAGCCGAACCGGATCAGCAGCTGTGGGCTGCAGCGCTGCCTCGATCCGGCCATCGCCTCCCGCAGGTCCGGCCACTCCATCGCCTGGTGCAGCATCGAGGTCCGCACCCCGTGCACGGTCGCCGTCAGCAGCACGCGCTCCAGGGCCTGACCCGCCCGTAGCCAGTCGTCCCGTCCGTCGTGGGACGTCCACAGCAGAGCCGCCTGGGCATGGCGCTCGAAGCGCAGTGCGGGCAGCTGCGGCACAGGCAGCGCACCGGTGAAGTCTCGCACCGGTATCCGCCCGGACGCATCCCGCGGGCCCAGGACTGTGAAGGGAATGCCGTAGGCGGCGTCCGCTCCCGGGGCGGTGATCCAGGTACGCGCCTCGGCCGCGCGGGCTGGGTGGCCGGCGTTGCGGGCCTCGGCTGCGGCCGTCAGGCGCAGCAGGCGCCGCGTCGCCATGATGTCGGGAACTTCCAGGTGCGCGCCCTCGGCCCGGGCCGAGCTGATCATCTCGTTCACGATCGGGTCCGGCACGGGGCGGCCGGTGAAGGGCATCCGGCTCGTGTGGCGCCGCTCGACCGCCCCGTACAGCCCGCTCAAGGACAGCTGCCCGCCCTCAACAGGCTCGGTCAGCTGCACCGTGGCGAGCAGATCCGGATCGTCTGGTGCAGGACGCAGCCGGACAACGGGATCCCAGCCCAGTGACTCCGCGGCCACCCGGATGTTGAAGACAGCGGCGCCCACCGACAGGTACTGGGCGCGTAGTTGGGGATCGGTTATCGGGAGGCGTCGTCTGAGGTCGACGCGGACCAGGATCGATCTGCCGTCCGGGTCAAGGCCGAACCGC
Organism: Streptomyces sp. NPDC033136; assembly: GCF_055578235.1. Classification (NCBI taxonomy): domain Bacteria; kingdom Bacillati; phylum Actinomycetota; class Actinomycetes; order Kitasatosporales; family Streptomycetaceae; genus Streptomyces; species Streptomyces sp. NPDC033136. The sequence continues at coordinate 152,715 of NZ_JBVIPD010000016.1, read as the reverse complement.
CAGGGCTGCGTGTTGTGGATCGACGGCGCCGCCACCGCTGCGGCCAGCAGGGCCTGAACGGCTGGCGCGTCGACTTCCCGGGTCTGCATCACGGCTCCTTCGCCGAACTCTCCTGTGTTCTGTCAACCTTGTGCCGCCGGACCGTTGGGGACGAGGGTTGACCGGCCCTCCGCTGCGGGCCATGCGGCCTCATTCGGCGAGCGGGAAGACACGCAGCAGGCGGCACCATGTGCCAGGTCCCGGCCTGTCCGGGGGCTGGCATCGCGGTGGGCCGGGGGTGGTGCCTGGGTCGGACGGCGCAACGGCGCCCATCACATGTCCCTTGATCACCGCTGCGAACAGGGCCGACCGGTCCCGCACGAGGGCCGATCTGCCCCACGCATCACGGCTCTGCCCCCGTCTCCCGCCTTGTGGAGACCAGCAGCCGCGCGGGCCGCTCGGACGCCCACATCTGACGAGTCCGTCGGTGCCGGGGCGCTGTCCGAGCGGTCCGGGGGCGGCATCGCCGACAACGAGTTGTCCGTGTTCGACGGCAGGGGAAGCACATGGGGCAGCGCGGTGACCTGCGGCGGCGCAGGGCTCCCTGCGCTACGGCGGCCGGGCGAGGTGCGACGCGGAGGTGCACGAGCACTCCCTGCGCCTGTTCGGTCCGCGTGACGCACGCCGGGTGATCGCAACAGCCGGGCTGGCAACCGCCCTGCGCTACTGACATCCGCAGCCGGCGACGGTCATCCGCACGGCCGGGCGCCAACCCGCTGGGCCACAGTGAGGCAGACCACGGCGGCGTGGGCCGTCGTACCACCGTCACTCACACGCCCGCCCGGCGCACGCGGCCTTCGGCGGCTACAAGGGCTCGAGCATCGGCCGCGAGACGGTCGTGTCCCTTGGTGTGGTGTAGCTGATCATTCGGTGGTGCCGGGCAGGCAGGTGGCGTTGTCCGGATAGAGACTGTCCATGCTCTCGATGGAGAGGTAGCGGCGGGGGAAGGCGATCCACTCGTCGTGGAGCTCGACGAGGACAGCGGTGGCGAGCCGGTCGACGGCGCCGGTGTTCGGGAAGACCTGGACGACGTCGGAACGGCGTTTGATCTCCCGGTTCAGTCGCTCGAGCGGGTTGGTTGACTGGATCTTCTTCCAGTGCTGGTGGGGGAAGTCTGCGAACGCGGTCAGGTCCTCCTTCGCGTCGAGAAGCATCTCTCTGACCTTGGGGAACTGCTCGCCGAGCATGTCCGCGACGGTGTCGAGGTGGGCCCGGACCGCTTCGGCGGTGGGCTGGGCGAAGAGCGTGCGGATCGTCGCGGCGACCATCTCCGCGGCTCCCTTCGGGATCACCGAGAAGACGTTGCGGACGAAGTGGACACGACAGCGCTGCCAGGCGGCGCCGAGCATGACCTTGCGGATGGCCTTGACCAAACCGCTGTGGCTGTCGGAGATGACGAGACGGACACCGGTCAGGCCGCGTTCCCGTAATGAGCGCAGGAACTCGGTCCAGAACGCTTCGGTTTCGCTGTCGCCGACCATGACGCCCAGGACCTCACGGCCGCCGTCCTCGGTGACGCCGGTGGCGATGACGACGGCCTGGGAGACGATCTGGTGGTTCACGCGCGCCTTGACGTAGGTGGCATCGAGATAGACATAGGGGAAGCGGGTGTGATCCAACGGCCGGGTGCGGAACGCGTCGAGTTGTTCGTCGAGGTCCGCGCAGATCCGGGAGACCTCGCTCTTTGATATGCCGGTGTCCGAGCCGAGGGCTTTGACCAGGTCGTCGACCGAGCGAGTGGAGACGCCGTGGACGTATGCCTCCATGACGACCGCGTAGAGGGCCTGGTCGATCCGGCGCCGACGCTCGAGCAGGCTCGGGAAGAAACTGCCGGCCCGCAGTTTCGGGATCGCGAGCTCCAGGTCTCCGGCCTGCGTGGTCACGGTCTTCTCCCGGTGCCCGTTGCGCCAGGTGGTGCGGGTGTCGGTCCTCTCGCCCCACTCCGCACCGATCCGGGCAGTGGCCTCGGCCTCGATCAGTTCCTGCAGCAGCCGCTCAGCGACCTCACGGACGAGTTCAAGACCATCTGCCGAACGTAGTGACTCAAGCAGGCGAAGTAGGTCATGCTGGGACAAGGCCACCGGGCACCCCCTTGGACCGAACTGGCAGTTCACCAAGGACAGTTGCACGGTGGCCTGCCCCGTTCTCAGGGAGCATTCACCGGCAGTCGATGCACGCGAGGGCACGGAAGCGGCGCACTTCCCCGCCAAGATCCGTTACACCACTCCACGGGACGCCATCCGCGAGACCCACAAGATGATGCTGGACCACTACCAGCAGACGAAGAACGTTCTTTGTTCTTACAGCCCTCAGAAGCTTGGGCTCTTCTGAAGTGGGGTTGCCTGGAAGCATCGTTGTGCTCCAGCGGACGCGACCTCGGGCAGACCCGGCACGGCTCGCGCACCGTGCTTCCACGGGCGTCCTCGTGGAAAGGGCTGACACCGGCCGGGAACCCACCCCGAGCGAGATCACCCATTCGGTAGAGGAAAGGCGTCTTTCATGGACTCTGCCAGGCTCTGAGCAGCGTACGGGAGCAGCGGACGCGGTCGTGACCCTCGCCGTCTCCCTCAGCCGGTCCCACTGGCGGCCCCGCCCCCGGAACACCACCGCTCGCCGAGTCCGCCCGGGAGGCGATCAATGTCATGCACCAGTCGCCGGCTTCTGGATGCGCGGCTGGTTCCCCAGTGCACAGCGGACGGTCTGCGGCGGGCGTCCGAGGAGGGGGGTCTCCATCTGGTCGGGGGTGCCACAGATCGGCATCCCACCCTGGCGGCGTGTTCACCTGTGGCGAGGGCTCCGATCATAGGAAGCTGACGCCCTGGGCGAGGTTGAGTTCGCTGGAGTAGTTGATGGTGTTGGTGGCCGGGCGCATGTAGGACTTCCAGGCGTCGGAGCCGGACTCGCGCCCGCCGCCGGTGTCCTTCTCGCCGCCGAAAGCGCCGCCGATCTCGGCTCCTGAGGTGCCGATGTTGACGTTGGCGATGCCGCAGTCGGAGCCGGCCGCCGACAGGAAGATCTCGGCTTCCTGCTGGTCGCGGGTGAAGATGCTGGACGAGAGCCCCTGGGAGACGTCGTTGTGCAGGGCAATGGCCTCGTCGAGGGTGTCGTAGGTGAGGACGTACAGGATGGGTGCGAAGGTCTCCTCCCGTACGACGTCGGTCTGTTCGTCGACCCGGACGAGGACCGGCTCGGTGTAGGCGGCCGCGGGAGCGACCTCGGTCAGGCGCCGGTTGCCGCCGGCGAGGATCTTGCCGCCCTGGGCCCGGACACGGGTCAGGGCGTCGGTCATGACGTCGAGGGCCGTGGTGGAGATGAGCGGGCCGACCAGGGTGGTGTCGTCGAACGGGCTGCCGATGGGGAGTTTGTTGTAAGCGGCGGTCAGCCGCTCGACAAGCGTGTCGGCGATGTCGCGGTGCACTATGAGGCGTCGCAGGGTGGTGCAGCGCTGCCCCGCCGTGCCCGCGGCCGCGAAGACGATGCCCTGGACGGCGAGATCCAGGTCGGCGGACGGGGCGACGAGCGCGGCGTTGTTGCCGCCGAGTTCCAGCAGGCTGCGGCCGAAGCGGGCGGCGACGCGGGGGCCGACCTCACGGCCCATGCGGGTGGAGCCGGTGGCGCTGACGAGTGCGACGCGGGGGTCGTCGACGATCTTCTCGCCGACCGCGCGGTCCCCGAGCAGGAGGCGGTGTACGTCGCGGGGCGCGCCGACCTCGTCGGCTGCCCGGGCAAGCAGGTGGTCGCAAGCCAGGGAGATCAGCGGGGTGAGCTCCGACGGTTTCCAGACCACGGTGTCACCGCAGACGAGGGCGACGGCGGTGTTCCAGGACCACACGGCGGCGGGGAAGTTGAAGGCGGAGATGACACCGACCACGCCAAGGGGATGCCAGGTCTCGGCCAGGCGGTGGCCGGGACGTTCGGAGGCGATCGTGCGACCGTAGAGCTGGCGGGACAGGCCGACCGCGAAGTCACAGATGTCGATCATCTCCTGGATCTCCCCGAGCGCCTCGGAGCGGATCTTGCCCGCTTCGATGGTGACGAGGTCGGCCAGGTCGCTCTTGTGCGCGCGCAACAACTCGCCGAGCCGGCGCACGAGTTCGCCGCGGCGTGGAGCGGGCGTGGTGCGCCAGGTCAGGAAGGCCGTACGGGTGGCCGCGACGGCCTCTTCGGTGTCGGCGTCGGTGGCGGCCGTCAGTCCGAAGAGGTTCTCGCCGGTGATGGGAGTGCGGGCGTGGAAGTCGCCGCCCCCGGGGACGGCGACCCCGATGTGATCGAGGGCCGTGCGGGCGCGGGCGCGCAGGTCGTCCGTGGTGGGCAGTGCGGTGCTGGTCATGGTGGTCCTTGAAGGGTGTGAGGGTCAGCCGAGGGCTTCGGTGAGGTCGAGTTCGCGGGCGACCTGGGTGAGGGAGCGGTCCTGCTGCTGTGCGTAGAGCGCGTAGGGGTCCAGCACGTCGCGGCCGATGGCGCCGGACAGCCAGGCGGCGTCGTAGGCGGTGCCTTCCTGGTCGTTGTCGCGGGTGCCCTCGCCGCTCAGGTTGGACTGGAAGATGCCGGCGGCGGAGCGGGGCAGGAAGTCCTCGTAGACGATGGGCTCGGCACGCACCCAGCCCTGCCGCAGCAGTTCGCCGATGGTGGCGGGCGGTCTGCCGTCGCGGGGCCGGTCGTCGGCCGGACGGTAGGTGAAGTAGGCCAGTTGCTCGGTGGCGAGTTCTTCTTCGCTGCCGGGCATGTGCCGCTCCCATACGGCGCGTGCGATCTCGCTGCGGGCTTCTGCGGGGGTCCGGTTCGCCTGCTCGTCGATGTGGCCGAGGAGTTCGTCGTAGAGAGCACGGCCCTCGCGGGTGAGGGCGATGCCGCGGGCCTCGACCTCACCGAAGCGGACCCGAAAGGCGCCGCTGACGACGCTGCCGTCCGGGGTGCGCATCGCGCGGGGTTCGGCCAGGGCGCGAAAGGATGTCTGCCGCAGCAGGACGTCGGAGCCCTTCCAGGCCGGTGGGCCCTGGATGGTGTCGATCATCTCGATGCCGCGGTCCGTCATACGGCGGTACAGCTCGTCGATGTCCAGGACGCGCGGGGTGAGGTGGTTGATGTGGGTGCTGCGCACGCCGCCGATGTCCGCGGCGACGGCGGACACCCGCTCCAGCGTCTCGTACCACGCCTTGTCGACCGGCTCGCCCGACAGCTCGAAGGACCCGACGGCCAGTTGGAGGAATCGCTCGGCGTCGTCCTCCGGCAGTTCCTTCTCGGCCTCGGCCCGGTCGGCCAGGGCGAGCAGTTCCGGCGGGAACAGCTCGCGGCCGGCGAGGAAGGTCTCCAGTCGTGCGCGCAGGTCCGGGTGGAAGAAGCGCGGATCGGCGGGCGTGAGCAGCGAGGTGAACACCCGGAACGGGTTGCGCGCCAACTCCTCGCCGTCGACGGGCCTGAACGCGGTGGAGATGACGGGAACGGCGCTGGCGGCAGCCTCCCGCAGGTCGTAGAAGCCGACCGGGTGCATGCCCAGGGCGCCGAAGATGCGGGCGACGTGGGCCAGTTCGCGGGGTGTGCCGACGCGGATGGCCCCGTGGCGCTCGGCGGTCACCCGGCTGATGGATCCCAGGCGTTCGGCATCGGCACCCCGTGCGCGCAGTACGTCCTCGTTGACCTCGCGTGAGACGTCCACGAGCGTGGTGTAGGCGGGAACCTCCTGCCCGTACATCTCCGACAGCCGCGCCGCGAACGCGGCCCGCAGTTGCCACTGACTGATTGCTGACATGTCCGGCCTTTCGGTCAGGGTTCACATCGCGGCGCTTCGGGGTTCACACCACGTGGGCTTCCGGGCGGATCTCGGCGCCGCGGTGGAACCGGTCGGCGCTGAGCGGCGATATGTCGGTGAACGGTTCGCGCTCCAGGTACAGGTCGCGCACGATCTCGCCGACCGCGGGCGCTTGGAGGAAGCCGTGGCCGGAGAAACCTGTGGCGTAAAGGAAGTCGGTCAGCTCGCCGGATCGGCCGATCAGCGCGTTGTGGTCCGGGGTGACTTCGTACAGGCCGGCCCAGCCACTGACGGTCTCCATGTCGGCCAGCGCGGGAGCGCGGTGGCGGGCGACTGCGCGGAACAGCTCCAGCCACTGAGGGGTCCAGGTGGTGTCGAAGCCGTCCTCCTGGTCAGGGTCGGCCAGGCCGAGCAGCAGCCCGTCGTCGCTGTTGTGGAAGTAGGCGCTCGATGAGAAGTCGATGGTGAACGGGATGCGCGGTGCGGGTGGCATGAAGGGCGCGGTGAAGGCCAGTTGCCGCCGCACTGGCTTGACCGGGAGGGCGACGCCGGCCATGTCGCCGATCTGTTCCGACCAGGCTCCTGCCGCGCAGATGACGGTGGAGCACGCGATGCGGCCATGGGTGGTGTGCACACCGACGAGGCGGTCCCCGGCGGTGTCGATGCCCGAGACCGCGGTGTGGGTGGCGATGGTGACGCCGGCCCGGGCAGCGGCCTGCGCGTACCCCTGCACGACCAGTCCGGGACGGCAGTGCCCGTCGGCCGGGGAGTATGCGGCGGCCACCAGGCCGTCGGTGCTGATATAGGGACACAGACGCTGGGCCTCGTCGGGTCCGATCATGCGGCTCGGCACGCCCAGGCTGTTCTGGAGCTTGGTGCCGGCCTCGAAGTCATTCGCGTGCTGTTCGTTGTCGAGCAGGAAGAGGTAGCCGACCGTGTCGAGTTTGATGTCGGTGCCGGGGCGGTCGGGGAATCGCTGGTAGGCGCGGAGGCTGCGGCTGCCCAGTTCGATGTTGAGCGGGTCGGAGAACTGGGCGCGCACACCGCCTATCGGCTTGCCCGAACTGCCGCGGCCGAGTTCGCCGCGCTCGACGACGACGATGTTGTTCACGCCGGCCTCGGCGAGGTGGAACGCGATGCTCGCACCCATCACGCCGCCACCGATGATCACCACATCGGCGGAGGCGGGAACGGTGCGGAAGACTGAGGAGGACAACAGGCCACTCCCCTTCCAGGAGGCCACCCCGTCGGAGGACGGGTCCATTTCCAGACCGGCCCGAGGGCCGGGCTGTCCGTGCGGAGGGATGCCGATCAGCTATCTGTCCTCATGGTGCAGCAGCCCAACCATTGACGTCTATCAACGGTTAATGCTCCTGATCTTTTAGAGTTTCTATATGGACTGGACGAGTGCGCAGCTGCGGTCGCTGGTGGAACTGACCAGGCGCGGCACCATCACCGCGGTCGCGGAAGCTCTGGGATACACGCCCGGCGGGGTCTCCCAGCAGATCGCCGCCCTGGAGAAGGCCACCGGCACGCAGTTGGTGCGGCGAGTGGGGCGGCGGGTGGAACTCACCGACGCCGGGGTGACGCTGGCCCTGCACGCCGAGCGCATCCTGACCACGCACGCCGAGGCCGTCGAAGCGCTGGAGCGTACCCGCAACGAGGTCTCCGGGACGCTGCGGGTCGGGCTGTTCGCCACGGCCGCCGCCGAGATCCTGCCGTCGGCCCTGCGACAGGTACGCGAGAGGCATCCGGGCGTGACCGTACGCAGCCGGGACATGGACGTGGACGAGGTGTACGACGCGGTCGTCGGCGGAACCGTGGACCTGGCGCTGGGGCTGGACTACCCGGACGTGCCCATTCCACGTGATCCGTCCCTGCGGGTGAGGGAGCTGTCCCGGGAGCGTTTCTCGCTCGCGGTTCCCGCCGGGGCGATGCCCGGTCGCCGGCGCATCTCCCTCGCGGACACCTGGGAACAGGGATGGATCCTGCCGTCGATCGCCAGCTACTACGGCCGCGCCGTGCTCACCGCGTGCCGCAGGGCCGGCTTCGAACCGCAGGTTCTGCACGAGGTGACGGACACGGCCGCCACGCTCGCCCTGGTGGAGGCCGGGGTCGGGATCAGCGTGGTGACGGATCTGATGCTGCGGCTGCGGCCGTCCCGCCTGGACGTCCTGGATCTGTACGAGACGATGGAACGGCACATCGTGGTGGTGTTCCGCTCCTTCGCCGAGCACCGGCCGACGGTGGCCGCTCTGGTCGACGTCCTGCGCACTTCAGCGGGCGGGCAGTCGCCGGGAGCGATCCAGGCGTGAGGAGCAGAGGCGAAGCAGGTGCTCATCGCCGGACGTCCAGGGCCACAGCCTGCACCGGGTGCACGAACGGCTCTCCTGCCGGTACCGCACCGCGCAAGGAACGGATCACTGTGCCGAGCAGCGGGTTGCTGTTCTCGCGGCGGTGCAGTGCCATCACATGGCGGAAGGCCGAGCGCTGCGCGAGCCGGGTCGCTTGCACCGCTTCGCCGGGCGTGTGACCGAGCCCCGGCACGACCGCCACGCCGAGACCCGCGGCCACCAATTCCCGTACGACGTCGTAGTTGTTGCTGCGAAAAGCGACCCTGGCCTCGAAGCCGGCTGCCGCGCACAGCCGGGTGAGCGCGAGCGCACCGGCCGTTCCCTCCCGACTGGTGATCCAGCGGGCCTGCGACAGCCCGGCCAGGCGCGAGCTCAGGCCGCTGCCGCGAGCCCTGAGCAGGACGAGGTCCTCGCGCACGAGGTCATGGCGGGTCAAGCCGTCCGGCCACTGCCGTGGGCTGAGCCCGTACTCGTACACCAGGGCCACATCGAGATCGCCGCCATCCAGCGCTTCGACGAGTTCCTCCGGCTCCCCCTCCTCGAGCTGGATCTGCGCCCGCGGCTGGGTCGAGGTGAGGACCGACAGCGCCGGAGGCACGAGCCGGACGCCGGCGGTGGGGAAGCTGCCCAGTCTCAGCCGCCCGGTGGCACCGGTGGCAAGCTGCCGCACCTGCTGACCGAGGTCGTCCATGGCCGCCAGGACCGGGCCGCTGAGGTCGACCAGCCGGTGGGCTGCGGCGGTCGCCCGGATGCCGTGCGCCTCCCTCTCGAAGAGCACCAGCCCGGCCTCCTTCTCCAGTGCCGAGACCTGCTGCGAGATCGCGGAGGCGGTGTAGCCGAGATCGCGGGCGGCGACGACGAACGAGCCGGTGCGCACAACGGCCCTCAAGGTGAGCAGATGCTGCGGCTTGAGCAACGGATTCCTCCTGTAGGACCCAGCCAGCATAAGCAAAACTTGCTCTCGGGAGTCATTTCTTTCGTGCTGCTGGGTCTTGTGAGGTGAGCTGGTGGGCGCAGATGGTGAGCGGCATCGAAAGTGGCGGGTGAGCAGGAGGAGCAACCGGAGTGACGGCGACAGCGCAGGGCCCGAATCGTCCCGCCTCGGCGGCAGTGACCGACGCGCTCGCCCGAGGGGACTGCGGCGAGGTTCACGGCGACGCGGGATGCCGGGCCCAGTACTCGGCTGACGCATCCAACTACCGGCAGATCCCCCTCGCCGTGGTCTTCCCCCGCGAGCGCCGGCACGTTCTGAACACGATCGCCGTCTGCCGCCGCCTGGGCGTGCCGATCACCTCGCGCGGCGCGGGCACCAGCACCTCCGGCCAGGCAGTCGGCTCCGGCGTGGTCCTCGACTTCTCCCGCTACTTCAACCAGTTGCTCGCGCTGGATCCCCGCGCACGTACGGCGACGGTGCAGCCGGGGATCGTGCTGGACGACCTGCAACGGGCCGCCGGCGAACACGGTCTGCTGTTCGGCGCGGACCCCTCCACCCACAGCCGCTGCACGCTCGGCGGCATGATCGGCAACAACGCGTGCGGGTCGCACTCTCTGGCCTGGGGGCGCACCGCGGAGAACGTATCGGAACTCGAGGTGGTCACCTACCGCGGGACCGTGCTGCGCCTAGGAGAGATGACCCGGGCGGAGATCGACGAAGCCGTCGCCGTCGGAGACGACCGCGCCGAACTCATCGCTTCCCTGCACCGTCTGGCCGAGCACAACCTGGCAACCCTGCGGACCGGCCTGGGCCGGTTCCCCCGGCAGGTCTCGGGCTACGCGCTCGAACACCTCCTGCCCGAGCGGCGGTTCAACCTCGCCAGGGCCCTGGTCGGCAGCGAAGGCACACTGGCCGTCATCCTCTCCGCCACCGTCCGCCTCATGGCCGCTCCGCCCGCCCGGGCCCTGGTCGTGCTCGGCTACCACGACGCCTGCGCCGCGGCCGACGCCGTTCCCGCCCTGCTGGGGCACCGACTGCTGGCGCTGGAAGGACTCGACCAGGCCCTGACCGACATCGTCACCCGGGCCGAGACGCGCAGGGCGATCGACACCCTGCCCAGCGCCCAAGCGTGGCTGTTCGCCGAACTCGGCGGGCAGGAGGAGGAACTCCCCCGGCTGGCCGAGGAACTCACCGCTGCGGCCGGACGGACCGGGGGGTTCACCGGCCATGAGATCGTCACTGATCCCGTACGGGCCCGGCAGCTGTGGCGGATCCGGGAGGACGGAGCCGGTCTGGCCACGCGCCTGCCCGACGGTTCCGAGGCATGGCCCGGCTGGGAGGACGCGGCCGTCCCACCCGACAGACTCGGCTCCTACCTGCGTCAGTTCACCGAACTGCTCACCCGCCATCATCTGCAGGGGGCCGTCTACGGGCACTTCGGCGAGGGCTGCCTGCACGTGCGCATCAACTTCGACTTCACCACCGATCAGGGCACCGCCGTCTTCCGCGCCTTCGTCACCGACGCCGCAGAACTCGTCGCCGCCCACGGCGGCTCCCTCTCGGGTGAACACGGCGACGGCCAGGCACGCTCCGAGCTTCTGCCACTGATGTACACCCCGGACATGATCGCCCTGTTCGCACAGTTCAAGGGCATCTGGGATCCGGACAGCGGCCTGAACCCCGGCATGATCGTCGACCCGCTGCCCGTCGACGGCAACCTGCGCGTCAGCCCGCACCGCACCCCGCTGCCCCTGACCACCGTCTTCCCCTTCCACGCCGACGACGGCGACTTCGCCAAGGCCACCCGCCGGTGTGTCGGCGTCGGAAAATGCCGCAGTGCCGCCCCTCGCGGGGACGTCATGTGCCCCAGCTACCGCGTCACCCTGGACGAGAAGGACTCCACCCGGGGCCGAGCCCGCCTGCTGTACGAAATGACCCAGGGCGAGGTCATCACCGACGGCTGGCGGTCCACCGAGGTGCGCGACGCGCTCGATCTGTGTCTGTCGTGCAAGGGCTGCAGCACCGACTGCCCCGTCGGCGTCGACATGGCCACCTACAAGTCCGAATTCCTGCACCACCACTACAAGGGCCGGTTGCGGCCAGCGTCGCACTACAGCATGGGCTGGCTGCCTCTGCTGTCCCGCCTTGCCGCCCGCACGCCCCGACTTGTCAACGCACTTACCGCGTCCCGCCTCGCACCCGTCGTCAAGCGACTGGGCGGCATCGCCTCCGAACGCGACATTCCCCGCTTCGCCGACCAGACCTTCCTGACCTGGTTCCGCTCACGCACCCACGAAGACGACGGACACCGGGGCCCGGTCATGCTGTGGGTGGACTCCTTCAACAACCACTTCTCACCCGACGTCCTCAAGGCGGGCGTTGCCGTTCTGGAACACGCCGGATACCGGGTCCAGGTGCCGGACGGAACCCAGTGCTGCGGCCTGACCTGGATCACCACCGGACAACTGGGCGCCGCCCGCCGTATCGCCCGCCGCACCGCCACCGCACTCGCACCGGCTGCTCATGCCGGCGTTCCGGTCGTGGGCCTGGAGCCGAGCTGCACCGCGGCGTTGAAGACCGATCTGCCCGAGCTCCTGAACGGTGACAGCGACGCCGCCGCGCTCGCCCGGTCTACCGTCACCCTCGCCGAACTCCTCCTCCGCCGCACCCCGGGCTGGCGGCCTCCGCGGATCGACGTCCGCTCCCTCAGCCAGACCCACTGCCACCAGTACGCGACCAGCGGCTTCAGCGCCGACAGTGCGCTGCTGGAAGTCATGGGCGTCGACAACAGTGTTCTGAACTCCGGTTGCTGCGGTCTGGCCGGCAACTTCGGCTTCGAGCACGGTCATTACGACGTATCGGTCGCGGCCGGCGAACAGGTACTGCTGCCCGCGGTGCGCGCCGCCGCCCCGGACACCGTGATCCTCGCGGACGGCTTCAGCTGCCGCACCCAGATCACCCAACGGACCGATCGCAGCGGCACACACCTCGCCGAGCTCATCGCCCGGGCCCTGCCCCCGCGGTCCCGGCCCGCTCGCACTCTTCATCAGCAGACAAGGAACCCGCGCTGTGACTGACGCACTCTCCCTCGTCGACGACTGGGGCCCCGAGAAGATCGTCGTCGTCTCCCACCGACGCACCGGCATGAAGGGCGTCCTGGTCATCGACAACACCGCCCGCGGCGTCGGCAAGGGCGGCACACGCATGAGCCCGACCGTCTCCGTCGTCGAAATCGCCCGGCTCGCCCGCGTCATGACGTGGAAGTGGGCCGGCGTCGACCTGTTCTACGGCGGTGCGAAAGCCGGCATCGCCGCGGACCCGGCCTCACCCGACAAGGAGGCGATCCTGCGCGCCTTCGCCCGCGCCCTGTCCAACGAGGTCCCCCGGGAATACGTCATGGGCCTCGACATGGGTCTGACCGAGGACGACGCGGCCATCATCCAGGACGAACTCGGCGACCGGGGCACGGCCGTCGGCACCCCGGCCCACCTCGGCGGAGTCGCCTACGACAAGCTCGGGGTCACCGGATACGGAGTCGCCGAAGCCGCGGACGCCGCCGCCCAGCACCTCCGGCTTCCGCTGAGCGGCGCCCGCGTCGCGATCCAGGGATTCGGAGCCGTCGGCCACGCCGCCGCCCTGCGGTTCGCCGAACTCGGCGCCACCATCGTCGCCGTGTCCTCCGCCCGGGGAGCTCTCCACGCCCCCGCCGGGCTGGACGTGCCCACACTGCAAGCGGCCCGCGAAGAGCACGGAGACGACTTCGTCACCCGCCACCCCCGAGGAACCGTCATCCCGTCCGGCCAGGAACTCACCGTCGACTGCGACATCCTCGTACCGGCAGCCCTGCAGGACGTCATCGACGAGTCAACCGCCCACCAGATCAAGGCCGGGCTCGTCGTGGAAGGCGCCAACCTCCCCACCTCACCACAAGCACAGTCCGTCCTCGCGGAGCGTGGCATCACCGTCCTACCGGACTTCGTCGCCAACGCCGGCGGCGTCGTCGCCGCCGCCTTCGCCATGGACGCCCGCTACTCCGGATTCCGCCCCGAGACACCCGCCATCTTCCAAACGATCTCCAAGCGGCTGCGGGCCAACGCCGTCACCGTCCTGGAAGAAGCCCAGCGCCGCTCCACCACTCCCCACATCGCGGGCCGCAGCCTGGCCGAAGACCGTGTCCGCGCCGCCATGCGCGCCAAAGGCCGTCTTCGGGCCTGATCCGAACGTCTGACGACGTGCAGCAGCGTGCTGAGTCGGCGTGAAGGGGTGACGAAGTCGACACCGTGTTCCATGCTACCGGCCGCAGACCCTCACCCATGGGTCGCCCCTGCATGTATGTGAACACAAATCAGGCCGAGAGCCTCGACCCACTGAACATGTAGTGGCTGCGATCGCAAAGTCCGGCGTCCTCACGCGCAAAGCAGGAACCCGAACTGGGTGAGGAGCCGAACGCGCCTGCGTGCAAGCACAATCGAGCTCACGCCGAAGCCCCGTCAGAGCGCTCCGGTGGGGCTTCGCCTCATGGCTCCGGGCAGAGGCCCGGCCTGGATGTTCCCGCAGGTCTCTCGCCCTATCACCAACGCTGTCACGCGCTGTCACCAACGACGCGGACTCTCCCGGACCTCGATGCCTTGACCTGCTATTACGCAGTGGTTATGGACTGACGTGGACGCCACAGACGGCCCCTACAACCTGTGCCATGTGGTACCCAGTGAGGGACCCAGGATCAGGACGGGAGCCTCTTCTGGCCCGTCAAAGCGGTATTGCAGGGTGTTCGGTGGTGTCTCGCTCACCCGTCTGAGCCTCTCATCTGTCACGAGATGTCACATCGCCGGGGTGGACCTAGCGGGCCTTGACCCGCTCCGGTCCTGCCGACGAGAACCCAGGTATACATTCTCCGGCGTGTACTCGTGGCCGTGTCGGCAGTGGGCCGTCCGGGCGAGTGCCCTCCTTCAGTCGCTACGAGCAACGCTTTCCTCTTTGATCACGACCTCCAGGCGGTTCAGGAAGCAGCATCAGACCGGTCTGACCAGGTTGAAGACCTCGCCGGCTGCGTATCGCTTGAGGCATCGGATGATCTCACGTCGGGTCTTGCCCTCCTGGGTGCGGCGTTCGTAGTACGCCTGGGTGCGCGGGTCGTGACGTAGCCGGGTGAACACGATGCGGTGCAGGGCCGCATCGGCTTGCCGGTCGCCCCCATGGTTGAGCCGACGCGAACTCCGACGTGCGGCCACGGCCGCGCTCGACGCGGGGGGACCCGCACATCCGCCGAACCCCCGCTGGCTGGCCGTGCCGCGTACTGACCGAAGAGACATCGGCAGTCCGGGTCGTCGACGGAACCGAGGTCGAGTCGGTACCAGTCGGTGCGGGGCCGGGCACGCAGGCGGGCGAGTGCGTCCCGCTCGCAGAGTTCGGCGAGCGCGTGGGCGGTCGCTTCGGCGATGGTGTTGCCGGAGGCGAGGCCGTTGCTGGTGGTGCGGAACAGCGGTGGTGTCCACTCGGCGCGGTAGGTGTGGTCGAGGCGGACGGCGGGTTCGGGCACCGTAATCAGGTCGCCGCTCAGCGGCCCTTCGCCGTCCAGCCAGGGCAGCGGCAGATCCGCGTGGAGCGACAGCGCCGGAACCACTCGGACGACGAGAGACGCATCGACCCGGTCGGCGCGCCGGACGTGCCAACCGGGTCGATGGCGCCGACGGGTCAGTCGGTCAGGTTGCTCATCTTCCAGATGGTCATGGACTTGACGACACTGTCGTCGCCGAAGAGCCGCAGGCCGAGAGAGTCCTGCCGGAAGGGGTACGCGCGGGTGGTGATGGACTTGTGCGCGTTCGCGTATGCCTCGATCATCGAGCGGTCCAGGAACACATCCAGTGACAACTCTCCGTCGGAGAGCGTCAGCGGACCTTTCTGGATGCCCGGGTTGGCGTCGACGATGGAGTTGTTTCCGGATCGTGTTCGATCGACGCCCAGCTGTCCGGCTGGGGCGTCGTAGAACAGACGGGTCCGCTCTTCGTCGCCGGGGCTGCGCAGCACATCGAGTCCGAAGGTGTCGGCGCTGCCCCGCTCCAGCAGGTGGTCAGGAGCGCTGGACAGGCACGTTGACGTCGTCGACGTTGATGTGGCCCCAGCCGCCCGTCGCCTTGTCGACGACCTCGACGTAGATCCGTTCGCCGATGTGCTCGGACAGGTCGAAGACGACACGGCGGTACTGTTCGGCACCACGCCCGGTTTCCTTGGCCAGCACCTTGCCGTCGTCCGCACGGACGACGGCGGCGTAGAGCCGGTCGAGGTCGTTGCCGCCGGACACGAGCAGGTCGACCACGCCGTCTCCGCCGAGGACGACGGTGGCGGAGCGGAGCACACCTGTGGCGTCGTCGCCGCCCGCGTCCGGGTTGAAGCCCCACAGGTGGTGGCCGGCCGGGTCGTCCGCCGTCTCGGCCTGGTAGAAGGGTCCGCCCCAGCCCCAGTCGGTGCGGGTGGTCACGTTGGCGGCGCCGAAGGTGGTGCCCGAGACGACGGTCCATCCGGTGAGGTCGCCGGTGGCGAAGTCGTGGTTGGGCAGGGCGTCGACGTTCGCCGGGCGCGGCGGGTCGTAGGCGGCCGGTGCGACCGACGTGTCGTAGGCGCCGTTCATGCGCCAGACGTCCAGGGAGACGACCCGGGCGGAGCCGCCCTCGCTGGTCAGCCGCAGGCCGGTGGAGTCCTTCCGGGTCGGATAGACGCGGCTTGTGAGGCTGTTCGTGCCGTTGACGTACGCCTCCAGCACCGAACGGTCGAGCAGGACTCTCAGCTTCAGCTTCTCGCCGTCGAGTTCGACCGTGCCGCCGTGGACGCCCTTGCGGACGTCCGGGTCGAGGCTGGAGCGGCCGCGGTCGACGGAGAAGCGGTGCTTGCTCGTGTCATAGGAGAGCAGAGTCCGCTCACTGCCGTCGGCGCTCGCCCGGACGGCCAGGGTGACGGTCGCGGCGTCGCGGGGCTCGATGACGGCCTCGATGTCGAGCATGTCACCGGAGACACCGGCGAGTTGGCGGTCGGCCTCCTTCACCGAAGCCTGGCGGATCGTGACCAGCCGTCGGCCCCGCAGTCCGGCCGCCTCTTCGATCGGCTCGACTCCGAGGGTTCCGTCCTGGCGCAGCCAGACGCTGACCGGCATGCCGGCGTTGTGGGCCCAGCCGGACTGGGCGTGCTGCTGTTCGCTGCGGCGGTCCTGGGTGATGCTGAAGAGCACGGAGCGGCCGTCGGGGGTGACGAAGCCGGACGGGCCGGTGAAGTGCTCGCCGAAGTCGAACTCGCGGGGCTTTTCGTGGTCGGGGACGAAGCGGAAGGCGCGCTTGTCGAAGGTTCCGATCCAGTAGTAGGTGTGCTTGACGGCGTTCGGGTTGAACGCCTCCCACCAGGGGCTGACCAGCAGAACGTGCTTGCCGGTGCGCTTGCCCTTCGGGCCGGGGAGCGGGAGGAGCACCGGCAGCTCCCAGACCTCTCCGGGCTCGGGGACGTCAGTGAGGTCGTTCCAGTGCAACGGACCCCGGTAGGTCCAGGGCCCCTCGGGCCTGCGTGCGGTGTAGACGAGCGCGGTTCCGCCGTGCTTCTTGGTGACCTGGGTGCCGTTGTAGTCGACGATGCCGCTGCCGACCAGCTGGTACCAGACGCCGTCCTCCTCCCAGACGAACGGGTCGCGGAAGTTCTCCGCCCACGCGGTGCCGGGGCCGGCGGGGAGGCCGGCCGGGGCCTCGGTGACCGGCTCGGACTTCATGGTCCAGGTGGGCAGGTCCGTGTCGTGGTCGGTCTTGTACGAGGACACGGCCATCCCGGTGCGCTGACGGTAGGACAGCCGGTCGTCGCCGCCGGTGAAGAAGAGCACCGGCCCCCGGTCGCCGTCGACGTACGCCGAGCCCGACCAGATCCCGTCCGGCCCGACCGAGTCCCCTGCCGGGGCGAGGGCTATGGGCATGTCCCGCCAGTGCACCATGTCGGTGCTGACGGCGTGTCCCCAGTGGATCTGGCCCCAGAACGGGCCGAGCGGATCGTGCTGGTAGAAGATGTGGTACTTGCCCTTGAAGTACACGGGCGCGTGCGGCTCGTTCATCCAGTGCCAGGGCGGCAGCATGTGGAACTGGGGGCGGTGCCGGTCGCCGTCGAAGCGGGACCGGTTCAGCGTCAGGTCCGGGCGGGGCACGCGGTTGCCCGGCAGCGCGGCGACCCTCTCGGTGTGCTCCCGCTGGGCGGTGGTGTCGTCCAGGGTGCCGGGGCGGATGACGAGGCTGTCCATCAGGCCCATGTACATGTTGGCGTGGAACTCGCCGTTCAGCAGCGTGGGCCGATTGTGCCGGCCGATCAACAGCTGCTCTTCAAGGGCCAGTTGGGGGGCCTTGTCGGGAGTGGTGGCGGTGCCGATGAGGCGGCCGTCGCGGTAGAGGCGCAGTTGGTGTGCGGCCGGGTCGTAGCTGGCCGCGACGTGGGTCCATCGGCCCTTGGTGGCCGGCTGGTCCGGTGCTCCCTTGACCTCGATCAGGTCGGTGCCGAAGCCGAGTTGGAAGACGATCTGGCCGAAGCGGCGCAGACCGAGCAGGAATCCGGTCTTCGCGTCCGGGTTGTGCTGGTTGACCAGGGCCTGGGGCTTGCCGTCGATGCCGTGCTCGTAGGCGTAGGGGGCGATCCACGCGTCGATGGCCAGGCCCTGGGCGGGGTCCAGCTTGCCGGGGCCTTCGGCGGTGACGACGGTGGAGTAGCCGTCGAAGTACAGCGCCCGGCCGCGCACTCCCCGCCGCCGGACGGGGTCGGTGTCCGGCTTGTAGCGGGCGTCTGTGAAGACGTAGTCGATGGGGTCGGCGGAGCCCGAGACCGCCTCGCGGGCGACCGTGCCGCCGCGCTCGTCGAAGTCCCAGCGGGCGGTGGGACTTTGGGGGCCGCGTCGGCTCTCCGCGGCGGCGGAAGCGGAAGTGAACGAGAGCGGTACGACGGCCCCGCCGATGGCGGCGGACACGACGGTGAGGGCTGTTCTTCTCCTCATGGGCGGGCTCCTGGGTGGTGCGCGGCAGGTCTGACGCACTGCCAAATCGGTTTAAGCGAGATGGCTCGGCATCGTTCGCGCTCCGCCCCTGCTAATGCAAGAGCTAATGCATACCGTTTTACCCGGGGGACACAAGGGAGACGGACAAATGTGCATATATCTCCCCTGTTTCTCATTCGAGATGTCTGCGGTGTTGACATCCGGCCACGGGCGCATCAATCTCTTCGCAACTTGCTAATCCGATTTAACAACGGAGCTGAGCAGCGTGTCTGTACGTCGTGTGACCATGGCCGATGTCGCCCGTAAGGCGGGCGTCTCGCCGACGACGGCGTCGTTCGCCCTGTCCGGCCGCACCGACATGCGCATCTCCGACACCTCCCGCCAGAAGGTCCTGGACGCCGCGAAGGAGCTGGGCTACCGCCCCAACGTCACGGCGCGCAGCCTGCGGACGAAGTCGACGCAGACCATCGGGTTCGTGTCGGACCGGATCACCACGACGCCCTTCGCGGGCGAGGTGATCCGCGGCGCGATGGAGGCCGCCCGGGAACGGGACAACCTGCTGTTCATCACGGAGGCGGGCGGCGATCGCGAGGCCGAGTCGTCGCTGGTCCACGCGCTGCTGGACCGCCAGGTCGACGCGGTGATCTACGCCTCCATGTTCACCCGGTACGTCACTCCGCCCAAGGAACTCTTCGGGCGCCGGGTGGTCCTGCTGAACTGCCTGGCCCCCGGCTTCGACGCGCCGTCGGTCGTCCCGGACGAGTTGGAGGCGGGCCGGAATGCGGCCCGTGCCCTGCTCGCGGCCGGTCACCGCGGGGGCATCTGGGCGATCGGTGGGCACCAGGCCGTTCCGGCCACGCCCGAGGGGATCATCGCGGGCAACGAGCGCATGCGCGGCCTGGAGGAGGTTCTGCGGGAGGGCGGCGCGCGCCTGGACGGTGTCATCGAGTGCGACTGGGACACGCCGGACGGCTACCGGGAGGTCTCCGCGCTGCTCGCGGCGGGCCACCGTCCCCGAGCGCTGGTATGCCTGGCCGATCGGGTGTCCCTCGGCGCCTACCAGGCGCTCGGCGAGGCAGGTCTGTCCGTGCCCGGCGACGTGTCGGTGGTCTCCTTCGACGACCAGGACATCGCGTCCGTACTGCGCCCGGCGCTCACCACGCTGAAGCTGCCGCACTACCAACTCGGCCGCCTCGCCGTGGAGCTGATTCTCCGCAGGGGGCCGCTCGAAGCAGTCGTACACCGTGTGCCCATGCCGCTGCGGGAACGTGCCTCCATCGGCGCCCCCGCCGGGGGCTGACACCGGGCACCCGAAGACGGTTGTCCCGCCGCCAGGAGTACTGACCCTCCGGGCGGCGGGACGACCACCAAGAACAGCGACCGTCGCAACCGGTCGCCAAGGCGGGTCCGGCAAGACCCGTCTCAGTGAGATGGAGGAACCCTCGTGGTGTTCAGAACCAGGCGCCTCGCAGTAGCGAGTGTAGCCGTGGCAGCGGCGACCGCGCTGGTCGCCGGATGCGCGACCGGAAGCGGCGGCGGCAGCACGTCCGGAGCTGACGGCGACACACTGACGCTGTGGACGCACAACGCCGGCAACTCGACCGAACTGGACGTCGTCAAGAAGATCATCAAGGACTTCAACGGCTCCCAGAGCAAGTACAAGGTCAAGCTCCAGGCGTTCCCGCAGAGCGACTACAACAACTCCGTCGTGGCCGCCGCCTCGGCCCGCAAGCTGCCCTGCCTCCTCGACGTGGACGGCCCCAACGTGCCGAACTGGGCCTGGGGCGGCTACCTCGCCCCGATCGACGTCTCCGACAGCGAGGTACCGCTGGACGACCAGCTGCCCAGCACCGTCGGCCGCTACAAGGACAAGGTCTACGCCTTCGGCTTCTACGACGTCGCCCTCACCTTCTTCGCCCGCAAGTCGGTGCTGAACGACTACGGCATCCGCACCCCGACCATCGACAAGCCCTGGACCAAGGCCGAGTTCGACTCCGCGCTGGCCAAGCTGAAGAAGAGCGGGAAGTTCCAGTACCCGCTGGAGATGGGCACCGGCAGCCTCGGCGAGTGGTACCCGTACGCCTACTCCCCGCAACTGCAGAGCTTCGGCGGCGACCTGATCAACCGCGACGGATACAAGAACGCCTCGGGCACCCTCGACGGCAAGAAGTCCGTGCAGTGGGCGACCTGGCTCGGCTCGCTCGTGAAGAAGGGGTACCTGTCGAAGAAGTCCGGGGCCGACCCCAACAAGGACTTCCTCGCCGGCAAGAGCGCCATCCAGTGGGACGGCAGCTGGAACGCGACCAAGAACGCCGAGAAGCTCGGCGACGACCTCGCGATCATCCCGCCGGTCGACTTCGGCAACGGGCCCAAGATCGGCGGCGCCTCCTGGCAGTGGGCGATGAGCTCCACCTGCTCCAACAAGGCCGGCGCGCAGGCGTGGCTGAAGTTCTCCCGCCAGACCAAGTACTTCGTCGACTACGCCAAGGCCACCAGCACCATCCCGGCCACCGACGCCGCCGCGCAGCAGGTCACCGACTACCAGCCGGGCGGCAAGTTCAACGTCTTCGTCCAGTTCGCGCAGAAGTTCGCGGAAGTACGCCCGGTCACCCCGGCCTACCCCTACATCTCCACCGAGTTCCAGAAGGCGACCCAGGACATCCTGTCCGGGGCCGACCCCAAGGACGCTCTGGGCCGGGCCGCGAAGGACATCGACAACGACCTGAAGTCGAACAACCACTACACCGGCTGACCCGCTCCGGTCCGGTTCGGGCCCCGACCGCTCCTTCCCCGCGCGCCCGAACCGGACCGGCACCCCCCTGGAGCTACCGTGACCACCATGACCGCAGCCCTCGCCCGGCTGCGTCCGGTGCGGCGAACCCGAACGGCCCACACCCGTCGCCGTGAGAGCCTCACCGCCCTCGGCATGGCCACCCCTGCCGTCGTCCTGCTGATCGTCTTCGTCGTCGTACCGCTCGCCCTCACCTTCGCCCTGGCCTTCACCGACGCGCGGCTCGTCTCGCCCACCCCGGCGCGCTTCGTGGGCCTGAGGAACTTCACCCGGCTCTTCGAGGACCCGGTCTTCTTCAAGTCCCTGCGCAACACGGTGTACTTCACCGCCGTCGTCGTCCCGCTCCAGGCCGGGCTCGCCCTGGTGCTGGCGCTGCTGGTCAACGCGAAGGTACGCGGTATCAACTTCTTCCGCACCGTCTACTTCCTGCCGGTCGTCACCTCGATGGTCGTGGTGTCCCTCCTGTGGACCTTCCTCTACCGGCAGGACGGCCTGATCAACCACGTCCTGTCCGCGCTCACCCTCGGCCATGTCGAGGGCCGCGACTGGCTGGGCGACCCGGCCACCGCCATGCCCGCCATCATCCTGATGTCGGTGTGGCAGGGCGTCGGCTTCCACATGATCATCTGGCTGGCCGGTCTCCAGACCATCCCCGCCGAGCTGTACGAGGCCGCCGACCTCGACGGAGCCACCCGCTGGCACCGCTTCCGCCACGTCACCTGGCCCGGCCTGCGCGCCACTCGCACGTTCGTGCTGGTTACGATCACCATCGCGGCATTCGGTCTCTTCACCCAGATCAACGTGATGACCGAGGGCGGGCCCCTCGACTCCACCACCACCGTCGTCTACCAGGCGGTACGCACCGGCTACGAGCAGCAGCAGACCGCGTACGCGGCGGCCATCTCGCTGGTCTTCTTCGTGCTCGTCCTGACCGTGTCCCTCGTCCAGCGTTTCCTGACCCGGGAGAAGGACTGACCATGGCCTCCTTCCTCAAGCACCTCGGCGGTCACGCCGGCCGCGTCGTCCTGGCCCTGGTCTTCGCGCTCCCGCTCGTCTTCATGCTGATCTCGTCGTTCAAGCCGGACGACCAGATCTTCGCCGATCTCGGCTCCTGGCGTGCCTTCGTGCCGGTCGGCGTCCTGTCACTCGACAACTACACCGGAGTGTTCGACCGGGTTCCGGCGGCACGCTTCCTGCTGAACTCCGTGCTGATCTCGTCGATCACCGTGGTCCTCGGCATCGTCGTCAACAGCATGGCCGCCTTCGCCCTGTCCCGGATGCGCATGCCCGGCCGCAAGGCGATCCTGACCGCCGTCATCGCCACCCTCATCGTGCCGTTCGAGACCTTCGCCGTGCCGCTGGTGTGGTGGATCAACCAACTGCCGCTGCTCCGCGTCAACGGCTTCCACCTGGAGCTGACCACCGGCTGGATGGACACCTATCAGGTCCAGATCCTGCCGTTCGTCGCCAACGCCTTCTCGGTCTTCTTCTTCCACCAGTACTTCCAGAGCATCCCGAAGGAGATCGACGAGGCGGCAGTCGTGGACGGAGCAGGCTGGTTCACCATCTACCGCCGTATCGTCATGCCCTTGTCCGGCCCGGCGGTCGCCACCGTCGCCATCCTCACCTTCCTGCCCGCATGGAACTCCTACCTCTGGCCGCTGATGGTGGTCCAGAGCGAGGAACTGCGCCCGGTGATGGTGGGCATCTCCTACTTCTTCCAGCTGAACGTGGGCTGGGGCCAGATCATGGCGTACTCCTCCTTGATCACCGTGCCGATTCTCGCCCTGTTCGTGGCGTTCCAGCGGTCGTTCGTGAACAGCATCGCGTCGACGGGCGTGAAGGGCTGAGCTCACAC
Source organism: Streptomyces sp. NPDC033136 (assembly GCF_055578235.1). Taxonomy (NCBI): domain Bacteria; kingdom Bacillati; phylum Actinomycetota; class Actinomycetes; order Kitasatosporales; family Streptomycetaceae; genus Streptomyces; species Streptomyces sp. NPDC033136. The sequence goes on along the minus strand of NZ_JBVIPD010000016.1, from coordinate 129,986 downwards.
GTCCCTGCGCCACGCGCCGCTTCTCCACTTCTCCTCTTCCCCTGTGCTTCGCGCACTCCGAGAAAGGCCCCGTGTGTCCACGCCGCCTGCTGACCCCCACCTTCCGGCCGTGCATCTGCGCCCCCCGCGCAACTGGATCAACGACCCCAACGGGCTGGTCTTCCACGACGGGCACTACCACGTCTTCTTCCAGTACAACCCGTACGGCCCGCGGCATTCGAACGTGCACTGGGGCCACTACCGCAGCCCTGACCTGGTCAACTGGGAACCTCTCCCGGTGGCCCTCACCCCCACTCCCGGCGGCTACGACGCCGACGGCTGCTTCTCCGGAAACGCGGTCTCCGACGACGGCCGCATGGTGGCCTTCTACTCGGCCCACCGCACCGATCACTGGTGGCAGCCGGTGACCACCGCCGAGTCGTACGACGGCGGAATCACCTGGGCCAAGCGCCCGGAGCTGCTCATCCCCGAGCCGCCCGCAGACACCACCATGTACCGGGACCCCTACGTCTGGCAGCAGGACGGCCGCTGGCGGATGCTGGTCGGCTCGGCCCTCGCCGACAACCGCGCCGCGGCGCAGCTGTACGAGTCCGACGACCTGGAGCACTGGGAGTACCGCGGCCCCTTCCACACCAGCGGCGCCGCGGTCGGCTCCGGCCCGGTCGGATGGGAGTGCCCCCAGTACGCGACCTTCGGCGACCGCGGCGTCCTGATCATCAGCGACTGGACCCCGCAGGCCGGCCCCAGCCATACCACCGTCCACACCGGCCGCGAGCAGGACGGACGCTTCACGGCGACCGCGGCCCCGGTGCCGCTGGACCACGGCCCCGACTTCTACGCCCCCGCGCTGCTGAGGGCCCCGGGGGAGGACCGCTGGCTGCTGTGGGGCTGGTCGTGGGAGGCCCGCGACGACGCCTGGGCGCATGAAGCGGGCTGGGCAGGCACCCTCACCCTCCCCCGCGAGGTGACCCTCGCCGCCGACGGAACGGTCGTCCAACGCCCCGCTCGCGAACTGCTCGCGCTGCGTGGCGAACGCGTACTGCACCGCACCGGGCACGTCACACGGTCCGGGGCCGCCGAACTCGGCCAGGTCAGCCGCACCTTCGACCTCACTGCCGTCCTGACCCCGGACACCACCGGCACCAGCGGCCTGCGCCTGGTCACCGCCGCGGACGACACCGAGTACCTCGCCATCAGCCTCGATCCCACCACCGGCCGGCTCACCGTGGACCGCAGCCACGCGTCACTGGACGCGAGGGCACGAGGAGGCTCATATGCCGTCCCGTGCCCAGCCGCGACGACCGGCACCCCCGTGGAGCTACGCGTGATCGTGGACCGTTCGATCGCCGAGGTCTATCTCGGCGACGGCCGGGTCCTCACCCTCAGGTTCTATCCACTCGCCGAGGGACCCTGGCGACTGCAGGCCCGCACGACGGGCACGGGCCGCAGCGACTTCACCGTCGAGGCATGGAACCTGACCCCGGGCGGACTCCGTCAGGAACCGCTGCTGGCGAGCCCAGGGCAGGACGCGTAACGCGCCGCCTGTCCTACGCGTCCTCAAAACGCCGTCCTCGCCTCGAAGCAGGTGAGGACGGCACCGTCGTCGACCTACCCGTTGACATCGGCGTACCAGCCGGACCCAGGCACAGGAGCCGCAGGCCCACGCCCTCCCCCAGAAAGGCAGAGAGTCACCATGCCCCGACACGGCTCCCCCAGCAGTGTCACCGTCCTTGGCGAGTGCGTCGCCGACACCTTCGCCGACCCTGGCCGGTCCAGCCTCAGCGAACTCGCACTGCGCCCTGCCCGGTGGCGGTCCCGCCAACACCGCCGTCGCTCTCGCCCGGCTCGGCACCCCCACCCGCTTCCTCGGACGATTCTCCAACGACGTCTTCGGCGCCCTCTTCCGAGACCGCCTTAGCGCCTCCGGCGTCGACCTGACCGGTAGCCTAAGCGCCCCCGACCCCAGCACGCTCGCCGTCGCCGACCTCGACGAGACCGGCCAGGCCACCTACACCTTCTACGCCGACAACGCCGCCGACTGGCAATGGACCACCGCCGAACTCGCCGCCACCCAGCAGGACGACGCGGTCTGCCTACACACCGGATCCCTGGCCCTGGTACGCCAGCCCGGTGCCGGCCACATCGAGGCCCACCTCGCTACTGCCCGCGAGCACGTCACCGTATCCGTCGACCCCAACGTCCGCCCCCTGCTCGTCCCGCCCTCGGCCCTGCACAACGACATAGCCTGGCGACTGCTGCCGCTGGAGCTGGGGTTCGGTTCCGGTCAGACCTGCTGGCGCAGGGTTCAGCGGTCAGTTTCCATGCCGTGTGCTACGCATCGGCCGCAAGACGCGCGTCGTCACGGCGTCCCTGCTCCGTGTGCTCGAAAGCGGAGATCCGGAGTACAACGATGCCCGCACCTGATGCCATGGGCGCCCTGAGCCAGTGACGACGAGGCCCCGCCAAACACTCAGCGGGGCCTCGTCGTCTCACTGACGCCCCTGTAACGCGGGGTGCGGGCGATCGACCAGGCCGTCGATGGCCTGGTCCGCGGCGAGGCCGCCTGGGCCGCCTGCGACCTGGCGAAGCGAATCCGCTCGAGCAGATGCAGGCAGCCACCGCCGAAGCGGCCGAGGCGTGGGTGCGCGCGGCCGTCGTCTACAAGCGGCTGCCCGGCGACAGTCCGCTGATGGGCGAAGAGTGGATCACCGGCCCCTGCCCGGTGCTGACCTCTCTCGGCGCGCTCGCCGCCAGCATCACCGCCCTGGGGGAGAACCGCAGTCCCGTCGACGGCTTCTCCTTCGGCCAAGCACCTGGCGGACGGGTCACGGTTCGCGTCCTGCCGGACAGCACTCACTCGTCGGAGAGAGTTGGCGAGGCGCCCTGACTTTAAAAGAAGTGCTTGCGTCCACCGACCGCGCGACCGGTCGCACCCAGGATCCACAGGATGGCGCCAACCAGAATGAGGATGCCACCGATCGTCGTCAGCAGACCCATGCCGACAAGCATGCCGATGATCAGCAGAATAAGACCGAGAATGATCATTTTAAACCCCATCGTCAATTCCGACTCAAGCGCGTGTGCGTATGAGCTTCACAAGGGCCTGAGTTCGTCCCTTGGTGGGTAGATCCCGACCAGCTCCGAATGCCAGGATCTCGGTGCGATAGCCCTTGTGCCCGGCCACACCGTGTTCACACCCTCCTTCGAAACTTCGTTCAGTACGCCATCTCCTCGACCGTCCTCTGCTCCGAAGGTCCTTCCACCCCGGACCGGTTTGGACGTTGGTGACGGAGACACCGGGCAGCGGCGCCTGCGGCGGAGCTTCAACGGTCCCTGACGGGAGACTTCTCTGGCGCCAGCCCCCGCCCTGCCTCCCCGCGGGGTTCCGTCGTCTCACTGCTGCAATGTTGACAGCGGATGCGATCGCAAATCCAGCGTCCCCACAAGCAAAGCAGGAACCTGGCTGAGTGACGAGTCGCACGTGTCCTGTGCGCCAGCGCGTTCGACCTCATGGCGAAGCCGCACCGGAGTGCTCCGGTGCGGCTTCGCCGTCTCTCGGATCCGCGCAGAGATCCCGCCCGGACGGACCTCGGTGGGTCTCGCCGTATCACCCGCGTATCACACAGCCCCATGATCACACCGCACACCGCGACCGTGCGTGCGGTGCCCGCCGACACTGACGGGCACTCATCTCATGCTGCCGCCGTTGGGTTCGCCGATTCGGCGGCGCGGCGGTATTCGGCGTTGAGGCGCTGGGCTTCCTCGAGCTGGTCTTCGAGGATGACGATCCGGCAGGCGGCCTCGATGGGGGTCCCTTGGTCGACGAGTTCCCGAGCGCGCGCGGCAATACGTAGCTGGTAGCGGGAGTAGCGGCGGTGGCCGCCTGTGGAGCGGAGTGGGGTGATGAGGCGGTGTTCGCCGATAGCGCGGAGGAAGCCCTGCGTGGTGCCGAGCAGTTCGGCGGCCCGGCCCATGGTGTAGGCGGGGTAGTCGTCGTCATCGAGACGGCCGAACATGTCGTCTGCTGTCATCGCACCTCTCTGTGGAACGCGTGGAGGGGCCCTGGCGCCGTACTGCCGCCAGGGCCCCGAAGGAACTACTGCACCATCTGCCGGCCCTGATACTGCACCGGCCCTCTGTTTCCGCAGACCCGACCTAGACGCTGTCGGGGGCGCGGGGATCGCGGTTGCTCGACCGGAGACCACCTCACTATCGATGTCCTGCGGTACCCGGGTCCAAGACTTCCACCCGGGCGATCCTGATGGCGCTCGGCCCCTCCGTTCTTCCCTCTTGATCAACTACTCCTGACGGAAACTGCGAACTGCTGGTGGCCTCGAACAGCGCCACTCTTCGGCAGCCAGCCCCGTCGCCCGTCCTGCGTCTGCTCTGGCTTGGAACCCCACTGCCGAACCTCCCGGTGCGCGCGCCCGCAGCCGACGCCTTCACCGAGGTACTGCTCACTGACTTCACTGCTGGGTACTGCCAACCTTCACTTACCAGTACTGCCACTGCGGTACTGCTCATGGCGGCCCCTGATCACTGCGGGCCACCCGGTCCGGTCGTCAGTCCCGTCGCCGTCCTGCAACCGCTCTGGCTTCGGAACTCCACCACCGCACCGTCCTGCGAACTGCAACTGCGTACTGCTGCCCGGCAGTTCATGTCTGCCGGGCCTCTCTTGATCTCGGCTACGACAGAAACCTTAACCACACCGCCAGTCAATGTCTACTCCAGCGGGTATAGATTTCCGCGTGCTAGAAGATGAGGTACTCCGCCTCGGCCAGTCTGCCTCGACCGGTCCATGGATGGTTCAAGCAGCTGCGAGGCTCTGTCCGGCGCTCACAAGTGACCCACCACCGCGTAGCAGGTCGGGCTGGGCGTGACGTCGCCGACTGCGCCGCGGCTACCGTCGGCGGCACCGGCCAACACTGCGTCTCGTGAAGGACACCACCGACCGGCACGGACGTTTCCAGCCGTGACGCCCCCCAGGTCGGCCGTTGACGAGCGCGGCAGAAGGCCCTGTGCCGCCCTCGACGATCCGGGGATGAGCGAGCAGCCGATGGCGAACCGGCACGGCCCCTGACTCGAGCAGACCGCGGGCTGCGGAGACACGGGCTCACGGCAGCAGGTGCCGTCATGCGTCGACTGTGGTCCTCCGTCCCCTTCAGGCAAGCACTGGGGCTCTACGAGGTTGGCAGGTGGAGGGGCGGGGCACATGGGCTGGGCAGGCACGGGCAGAGGCATGAACGATCCAGAGACCAGGGTGACCCTGATGATCACGGTGATTGCCAGCGCCGCAGCCGTCCGTTCCACAACAGCCGTTGCCAGCGGTGTGGAGGCAGAGGGTGTCGGATGTGCTGAGGGATTCCGCCCACTTGGGCGAGTTCGCCCGCCGTCTTCGACGCCCCCGTGGAGGAGGACGGGCCTCCCACGCGTCTGCACTTCCGTGTCGCCCGGATCCTGCAGGGCAACGGTGGCGGGAACTCGCTGCACGCGGTGTGGGCCCGACCGGCGTACCGGTCGGGCCCACACTGCTGCTCAGGTGTCGGCTCGTGTCTGTTTACCCGGTCAGACCGTGACGGGGGCGCCGAGCATCGCGGAGGCATGCTGCATCGGGCTGAGAATGCCCAGGGGCGCTGCCTTGGGAACGGCGCGGCAGGTGAAGCCGAGCTGAGCCATGGCCCGCAGGACTTCGGCGGCGCTGAAGTCACGGCGGTCCTGGCGCGTGATGACCTGGCCGACCTGCTTGACGGGGTAGTGGCGGCGGCCGATGATCACCGATTCGCCGGTGACCGGTTCGGGCTTGATGCCCTTCATCGATTCCAGCACGCCGCCCTTGGTGAGCTCGAAAGGGAAGCGGGCGATGACGCAGCGCATGTGGCCTCACAGAGAGAAGAGGGGAGGACGGTCCGACCAGGGGCGAGGTGTTTCAGCGGGAGAGGGCGAGGATGCCCAGGACGCTGCCTTGCTCGTCGACCACCGGCAGGACACCGAGCCGACGGGTGCGCATCGCGTGCTCGGCTTCGGCCATCGTGGTCACGGGTGCGGCGAACGAACCGTGGTCGCCGAGGATGTCACGCAGGCGGACTCGGTCCGTGTAGTCGGAGCTGTCACGGACCGCGGCGAGTTCGGTACGGGTGACCAGGCCGGTGCACTGGCCGTCCTGGTCGCAGACGACCAGCCGGCCTGTGCGGGCGGCGGCCATGACGGCCAGCGCCACCTCCACGCTCATGTCGTCACAGACCTGCGGTCCGGCCGCGTCCATGACCTCCACCGCCGTCCTGTGCGCGGGGTTGGCGTCCGCCGAGCGGGGCTGCGTATGAACCAGCGTCAAAGGGTGCCTCCTGCAGAGATGGGCCGGCTTCCTGATCACGAAGGTTCTAGGCCACCGCGCCGAAGCCGGACTGGCGTACGGGGGCGCGCCTGGCCGCGGAGGTGGGGCGGCGGCGGCCTCGGGAGGTGGCGCTGCGCTTGGGGCGTTCGACCACCGGTGCGGTGATGACGACCGGAATGCCGGACGGGGCCTGGGCGCCGGTGATCCGGTTCAGGGCCTCGTCGCCCGAGCGGATCTGAGTGGTCTGCGGCCGGATTCCGGCGTCCGACATCAGACGGACCATGCCTCGGCGCTGGTTCGGTGTGACCAGGGTGACGACGCTGCCGGACTCGCCGGCACGCGCGGTACGGCCGCCGCGGTGGAGGTAGTCCTTGTGGTCGGTCGGCGGATCGACGTTGACGACCAGGTCGAGGTTGTCGACGTGGATGCCGCGCGCCGCGACGTTGGTCGCCACCAGTACGGTGACGTGACCCGTCTTGAACTGCGCCAGCGTGCGGGTGCGCTGGGGCTGCGACTTGCCGCCGTGCAGCGCGGCGGCCCGCACCCCGCTGTTGAGCAGGTCCTGGGTCAGCCGGTCGACGGCGTGCTTGGTGTCCAGGAACATGATCACGCGGCCGTCGCGGGCGGCGATCTCGGTCGTGGCGGCGTGCTTGTCGGCGCCGTGGACGTGCAGGACGTGGTGCTCCATCGTCGTGACCGCACCCGCCGAGGGGTCGACCGAATGCACGACGGGGTCGGTCAGGTAGCGGCGCACCAGCAGGTCGACGTTGCGGTCCAGGGTGGCGGAGAACAGCATTCGCTGCCCCTCGGGGCGGACCTGGTCGAGCAGCGCGGTGACCTGGGGCATGAAGCCCATGTCGGCCATCTGGTCGGCCTCGTCCAGCACGGTGATGCCGACGTGGTTCAGCCGGCATTCGCCGCGGTCGATGAGGTCCTTGAGCCGGCCCGGGGTCGCGACGACGACCTCGGCGCCGCCGCGCAGCGCGCCGGCCTGCCGGCCGATCGACATGCCGCCCACCACGGTGGCCAGCCGCAGCCGCACGGAGCGGGCGTACGGGGTCAGCGCGTCGGTCACCTGCTGTGCCAGCTCACGCGTGGGTACGAGGATCAGCCCCAGCGGCTGGCGGGGCTCGGCACGCTGTCCGGCGGTGCGGGCGAGCAGGGCGAGGCCGAAGGCCAGGGTCTTGCCGGAACCGGTGCGGCCGCGGCCCAGAACGTCACGGCCCGCCAGGGAGTTCGGCAGCGTCGCTCCCTGGATCGGGAACGGCACGGTCACACCCTGCCTGCCGAGTTCGGCCAGCAACTGCTCGGGCATGTCGAGATCGGCGAAGCCCTCAACTGCCGGCAGCGCGGGGGTGATCGTCCTGGGCAGCGCGAACTCACCTCGCATTGCGGCGGGCCGACGGCCGTAACCGCCGGAGCGGACGGGGGCGCCGGTACGACGCGGTGCCTGCGAGCCATAGCCGCTGCCACCCCTTCCGGCGTCGGCACGGCCGTCACGGGAGCGGGCGGGACGGTCGTTCGTGTACGTGCGGTTCATGCGGAACCTTCCTCGATGTGGCACATATCAAGGAATTCCCGCTGCGATGAATGGCATGGAGAATTACAAGTATGGACCGGTGGCAAAAGAAACCAGGTCTGGCCGGCGGATACATCCGTGGGCGCAGGTGCTGAAATGAGTGGCGCGATGGGGACCTTGCGATCCGGGTGCCGGCTGCGGTGTAGCGCTTCAGGATGCGTCTGCGTCCTGAGGGAGGAACCGCTTGTGGTGGTACTGCGGATTCCTCCGGGTCGGCCCGCGAGTGAAAGCCGCTGCGGGATACGCGTGCAGCTGGGGCCCGCACCCCGAAGGATGCGGGCCCCAGCTACGGATTGCGCGCGAGCGTCAGGCCGGAACGATGTTCTCGGCCGTCGGGCCCTTCTGGCCCTGCGCGATGTCGAAGGTCACCTTCTGGCCCTCGAGCAGCTCACGGAAGCCCTGCGCGGCAATGTTCGAGTAGTGGGCGAACACGTCGGCGCCGCCACCGTCCTGCTCGATGAAGCCGAAGCCCTTTTCCGCGTTGAACCACTTCACGGTACCAGCAGCCATGTCATATCTCCTTTGGGGCAGTGCATCGGCGTCCGCACTGCGCGGACGCCGTGTCGCCGCGATGATTACCCCCGCCCGGAAATGACCGGAAATACAAAAGTGCACCCGACCGGCAGAAGCCTGGTGGGGGCACTTGAAGTTTTGGGAACCACAACTGCAACTGAGATAGACAGTAGCACGCCGGAGCGGCCCGTGTGCGTTGGATAATTCCACTCTGCTCGTCACGGCAAGAAACTCGTACTGCCCGGTCCGTCAAACTCTGATCTCTCGAGCACAGATATTGATTCACCCGGAGTGCAACGTCTTATGAAGAGTGGCCAACGGCACCAGGGCTCCCAAGGGGGCGCGACGCCGTACGCGGCTATCCGTAAGACGCCTCTTCGAAGGGGCCCAGCAACTCGTATCGCATGCCGTGGGCCGGATCCCGGGGTACGACCAGCGTCGGTCGGTCGACAGGCGACGTGTGACTGGTCGGCGTCGCTGGACGATCGTGTGCACCGTCGCTACGAACGCAAGGCCGAACACTTCCTCGTGTCCGCGTCCTGCGGTACCCGCACGTTCGACTTCCGCGAGCTGGTATCGGGAATCCGCCCATGCCGCCGCGGACTCTCACACCGGAGCGACAGGGAGACGGAATAAGACAGCGGGCTCGTCGGGAAGGCTGTCATCTTCTCGTTCTTGCAGCTCCCGCCCGCCGCATGGCGTTCGCCCTGCCCGTTCGAATCCAGCGGTGCCCTGCCACATCGTTGCGCCGCCTGCGGGACATGTGGGTGACGCTCGGTTAGCCGGCTCGACTAGCTCCGTTCATCCGTTCGAGATCTCCCGGACAGGCTCTGACCTCGGTAAACGACCGGTTGGCCACGCTGTGGAGCTACAGCCGGCTCTTTTACGCTGAGTCTCATGGGCGCCCTCTGAAGAAACTCTCGAGGCTGAGGAGCACTGACATGAGCGACCTCGTACTGCTCGCGGGCGGATCGGTGACGATGACCCACCACGTCACCGGCACCTACTTCATGTGCAACGACTGGCACGACGGTGTCGGCAACCACACCCAGACCTGGGCACAGGACCCGTTCGCCAAGGACAACAACTCGCACCGATGGTTCCTGCGGCAGAACTCCGCCGGCACCGTGCGCATCGAGTCGTACGCCAACCACCGCTGCCTCACCGCGGGGGCCAACCCGCCCGACATCGTGACTCTGCGAGAGAGCACGGACAGCCTCAACCAGCACTGGCGGCTGGTCTCCCACGCAGAGCGCGGCAATGACTTCTACCTGGTCTCGGTCGTGCATCCGCGCTACGCCCTCGCCATCGCCGACCACCTCCAGGGCAACGACCGACTGGTGGGCCTGACCCGCATGTGGGGCGGGCCGAACCTCTCCCAGCTGTGGCGGATCTACCCCTCGTCGGAGGACCAGGGATGAACCCGGACGAGCACGCGCACTGCCCCATCGCGGGGAGTGCCACCTGAAGCGTGCCGGTCGAACAGCAGGTGGCCGCCAGGCGCCGGCCGGAACGGCGACGCGACGGCGGTCAGTCCGGCGCATGGTGCTCGCTCCTTGCAAGACCGGTCGACCGGTCTTGCAAGGACCACTTTGGGGGAGCCACCATGCAGGCGAAGCCAGTGCCCTGCGAACCGGCACACCGCGTCATTCCGAAGGAACGCGGAACTCGAATTCGGGACGGTCCCATGGCACGGCGGGCGGGTTCGCGAGCGCGGTCCCGTCCGCACCGCACCACACCGACGCGGTGGTAGAAGTCCTCGGCGGGAACATGCTACCCGTCATCTTCCGCAGGGGCGTCCCGAACATCGAGGGTCTGGGCAAGCTCCGCTACGTCGTCGAGCAGACCTTCGCCCTGCTCCACCAGTTCAAACGCCTCGCCGTCCGCTGGGAACGCCGCACTGAACTGCACGACGCCTTCGTCTTTCCCGCCTGCAGTCTCATCTGCTGGAGAAGGCTCGAAAAGGCCCGAACATGATCGCGTTACGAGCTCTTAGCTCCCCTTCTCCGCCCCGGTCCCCTCGGCCGTCCAGGTCGGTGTATCCAGCAGCAGGAGCGCCTTGCGCACCTCGTCGACGCGGGGCGAGTCGAGCGCCGTGTACAGCGCCAGCGCCGCCCGGAGGTGGTGCGCGGCCCGCTCCTGGTCCCGCAGCGCCTGCCGGACCAAGGCCATGCCGAGGTGGGCGCGGGCCTGTTCCTCCCGTTCCACGATCACCGACGCCACGTCCAGCGCTGAGGCGTGCGCGTCGAGGGCCTCGGTGTGCCGTCCGGTTCCGTGCAACGCCTCGCCCAGGCCGTTGAGGGCGCCGGCCTCGCCGTAGCGCTCCCCGGTCCGGCGGAAGAGGTCCAGGGCCCGGCGCTGGTGCGCGGCCGCCTCGTCGTACCGGCCGAGAGCGTGCAGCGCGTTGCCCAGGTTGGACAAGCCGTGCCCCTCCCCGCCGGTGTTACCGAGCCGTCGGAACAGGGTCAGCGCGCGCTCGAAGTACCCGGCCGCGGCCCTGTGGTCGCCCAGCCGGGCCACGACGATGCCCAGGTTGCCGAGCGCGCTGGCCTCGCCCAGCGGGTGGCCCGTCGAGCGGTAGAGCTCCAGTGCTCGGCGGTACTTCTTGATCGACGCCTGGTAGTCCTCCAGCAACTCGTGCACGATGCCCAGGTTGTTCAGCACGTCCGCCTCGCCGTGCGCGTCGCCCTCCGCGCGGAACAGCCCGACCGCCCGCTCGTGGTGCTCGGCGGCCTCCCGGTACTGCCCGCGCAGTTCATGCAGCACGCCGACGTTGGTCAGGTGCCGGGCCTCGCCGGCCTGGTACCCGACGCGCCGGCACAGCGCGAGCGCGGTGTCGTGGTGCCGTTGCGCGCTGTCGTAGTCGCCGAGCCGCCGGTGCACCGCCCCCAGACAGACCAGCACGTCGGCCTCGCCGCGGGCGTCGCCGGCCGAGCGGGCCGCCCGCAGCGCGTGGGTGTGGACGGCCAGGGCGTCGGCGTAGTGCCCGGATCGCTCGTAGTGACGGTGGAGGGTGGTGGCGAGGCGCACGGTGTGCCCGGACGGGCCGGGCTCCTCGGTCCGCGAGCACAGCGCCACCAGGGTGGGCTGGGCGGCGGCCAGCCAGGCGCGGCACTCCTCGGCCGTCCGCAGCGGCGGCAGTCCGGTGGCCGGCAGCTCGACGGTGGGGCGCAGATGCCGTTCGGCCGGGTAGAGCAGGTCCATGGCCGCCGCGGACGCCGCCAGGCAGTGGTCCAGCAGCCGGGCCATGGCGGCGTACCGGGCCTGCGCCGGGTCGTGCCGGGCGGCCAGCTCCCCGGCGTAGGCCCGCAGCAGGTCGTGCATGCCGTGCCGGCCGGGACCGGTCCGCTGCACCAGGTGCGCGCCGGCCAGCACGTCGAGCGCACGCCGGGTGCGGTCGGCGGACTCGCCGGCCAGGGCGGCGGCGGAGTGGACGTCGACCTCGGGACCGGGATGCAGGCCCAGCAGCCGGAACAGCCGGGCGGGCAGCTCAGGGAGACGGTCGTAGGACCAGGAGAACACGGCGCGCACCGCGGCCCGCGGATCTCCGCCGCCGTCCAGCAGGTCGAGCCGCCGTCGGCGGTCCCGCAGTTCGGCGACCAGGCCGGCCAGCGACTCGGCGGGACGCGACAGCACCAGCTCGGCCGCCACCCGCAGGGCCAGCGGCAGCCGCCCGCACTGCTCCGCCAAGGCCGCGGCCTCGGCCTGCTCGGCGTCCACGCGCGGCCCGATCAGCGCACGCAGCAGCGCCGTCGCGTTGTCGGGGGACAGCGCGTCGAGGATCACCCGGTGCGCTCCGTGCACCGACACCAGCGACGCCAGGGCGTCCCGGCTCGTGATCAGCACCCGGCAGTCCGGGCCGCCCGGCAGCAGCGGTCTGACCTGGGCGGCGGAGGCCGCGTTGTCGAGGAGGACGAGCAGCCGCCGTCCGTCGACGGCCGTCCGGTAGCGCGCCGCCCGGTCGTCGAGCCGCCGCGGGATCTCCGGCCCGGGGACGCCGAGCGCGGTGAGGAACCCGGCGAGGGCCTGGGCCGCGGACACCGGCTCCTCCGGGTCGTAGCCCCGCAGATCGACGTAGAGCTGCCCGTCGGGAAAGGCGTCACGCATCCGGTGCGCCCAGTGGACGGCCAGCGCGGTCTTGCCGACGCCCGCGGTGCCGGAGACGGCGGAGACGATCACCGCCGCCGTCCGGCGGACGTCCTCCCCGACGAGCAGATGCCCTGTCAGTTCGGCGAGTTGCTCGTCACGACCGGTGAACGGACAGACATCCATGGGGAGTTGGGCTGGGATTGGCGCGGGGGCGGCGGTCGGGGCGGGCGCGGAGCACGGTTCGACGGACGGCTGCCCATCATCGCTCCCGCTAAGCAACTCCTCGTAGCTGGCCCGGAGTTCACGCCCGGGAGGCACACCGAGTTCGTCGGCCAGCTGCTGCCGGATCCCGGTGTACGCGTGCACCGCCTCCGCCTTCCGCCCGGCCTCGCCCAGGGCGCGGACGAGCATCATGGCCAGAGGTTCGGACAGGGGGTGCTCGGCCGCCAGGGGGCGGAGCAGGGCGGGCACCTCCTGCGGCCTCCCCTCGTGCAGGAGGGCCCCGGCCCAGTCGAGCGCCGCCTCGATCCGCTCGCCGGTCCACACGGTCCGCATGCGCTCGGCCCACGCCCCAGCCTGCTCCGGCAGCGGCGCACCCCGCCACAGCCGCAGCGCCTCCTCCAGCACACGGGCCCGCTCGGCCTCGGCGGGGCACGCCCGGCCCCGGGCGACGAGCGCGCGGAAAAGCAGCAGGTCGACGGCGTTCTCGCCCGCTTCCAGGACGTAGCCGCCGGAGGTCCTGACGATACGGAGCGCCCCGCCCTCCCCGTCCCGCGGGTCGCCTTCTGATTCGGTCGACGCGGCGTCCTCCAGGAGCCGTCGCAGCCGGCTGATGTGCGCGTACAGGACCGACCTGGCCCCGTCGGGCGGATCGGCGTCCCACACGCGGCCGATCAGGGTGTCCACGGGGACGGGACGCCCGGCGTCCGTCGCCAGCGCCGCGAGGACCGCCCGCCGGCGCGGCTGCCCCACCTCGCGCGGCCGCCCCCCGACCCGCAGCTCCAGAGGGCCGAGCAAGTGCAGTCTCACCGTTGACGCCGTGCTTCCACTGGTACTCCGATCGATCCGCCACCTCCGTGACCAGTCGGCACCACGGCGGACGTCACAAGGTTTTCGCAAGGTCCACCGTAGATCCTCACGGCGCAGGTCGTCAGGCGTTCCGCCGCACGAACCAGCCTCACGGGACAGCATCCTGACGGCGTCTCACATCGGCGCCGCCGGGTCCCCTGTCGTACGGGGTTCGACAGGGGCCCGGCTCGACCTGGACGCAGAAACACCCCAAGAGGAGACAGAACATGAACATTCGACGCTGGGCCGCGGCCGCGTCCGTCCTGTTGATGGCCGGGGCGGGCACCGCCGTCGCCGCCCCCGCGAGTGCGGCCCCGACCGCGAGCTGCTACGGCTCGTCCTGCGAGGGCAAGGACCCCAACACCTACTGCGCAGACGACGCGACGTCCCCCGTAGGCGGGGTGTGGCTCGGCCAGGCGTACGTGGAGCTGCGCTACAGCCCGAGCTGCCGGGCGGCGTGGGCCCGCATCTCCCGCGCGAGCTACGGAAACGGCCAGTTCACCCCGTTCGCGACCGTCCACCGCAACTCCGACGGGCGCGAGTACACCTGCGCCGTACAGCGCGGCGCCACGAGCTGCTACACCCGGATGGTCAACGACGTCAACGTGACCTCGTACGCCAAGGGCGAGTGGGACAGCGGCGCGCGGACCTACAACGGTCGCACGTCGAGCTACTGACACGCACCGACCCCGGCAGGGCCCGCCGCGACGCACGCGGCGGGCCCTGCCCCCGTCGTTCTGGCTGACCGTCACGAGGCGAGGGTAAGCGCCTCATGCTGTACCGGCGCCTCGCCCGCGACTACGACCACCGACCTGACAACGCGGCCTCCCGCGCCTACTGGGCCTCCACCGCCGGCATGCTCCGCCGCCTCACCACCCCCGGCCCCCTGCCGCCGCGACCGTCGCGACCGTACGCCCGCGCGGAACTCACTCGTTGGCGTCGCGGAGCGTGCGCAGGATGCGCTCCAGGTCGCGGCGGTCCTCGGGTGAGAGCGGTCCGGTGACGTGGCTGCGGAGATGACGGACGTGGGCGGTCAGGGCGCGGTCGAGCGCCTCGGCTCCTTTGTCGGTCAGTACGGCGAGTGCGGCTCGTCGGTCTGCGGGGTCGGGGTCGCGTCGGATCAGACCCTCCTTCGCCATGCGGTCGGCGAGCCGGGTGAAGCCGCCCGAGCTGAAGGACACGGCCTCCGCCAGGCCCGTCATGCGCAGCCGGTGCCCGGGCGTGCGGCCCAGCCGCAGCAGTACCTCGAACCAGGTGCCCGGGACTCCAAGGTCGCGGTGCACCAGGGGTCTGAGGCGAGCGAACGCCTCCACGAACAGGCCGTAGAGCGTCACGTCGTCGTCGTTCAGCAGGGCGCCCCGCTCGCCGCCCAGGTCGGCGGCCTTCCGGCTCCCGTCACCGCGCTGGCCGCCGTCAACGACGCCCTCACCCGGGTCCCCACCGCCTCCCCGCTCGGCTGGGATCCCGTCCGCGGCCTGCACCGCACCGCCCCGCACCCCATCGACCCAGCAGCAGCGCGCCACAAGTCAACCGAGCCTTGCCTCGGCCCAGTTCGACTTCGACCAGGCCCGCGGTGACCCCGGGGCAATCGAGGTCAGCCGACACAGGCGGGCCCCGGGCTGACGCCAGACGACGCCCTGGTGCGCTTGCTGCCCGCCGGCCCCTTATGCTTACCATCGGTAACAGTCGCCTCGACACGACCGATGAGGGCGTGTGACGTGCCACAGTTTCCGGCCTTCGATGTCATGACGGCGACCTGACCGTCCCGTACCTCGCTCGCCCGCATTGCCAACAAGTGGACGGCCATGGTGGTCATCTCGCTCAGCGTCGGCCCTATGCGCTTCGGCGACCTGCGCACCAGCGTCAACGGCGTCAGCGCCAAGGTCCTCACCGCGACACTCCGGGACCTGGAACGCGACGGACTCGTCGTCCGGCACGTGTACGGCGAGGTCCCGCCCCGGGTCGAGTACGAGTTGACCGCACTGGGGCGGACTCTGACATGCCCCGCTTCAGGCACAGGCCCTCTGGGCGCAGGAACACTTCACCGAGGCACTCGCGGCGCGCGAGAGCTACGACGCCCGCCAGCGACCGTGACTACTGGCCTCAGAAGGCGTCCTCGGCCACCTGGTCGCCGGAGAACAGCCACATCTCGCCTCGCGATTCGTCCTCGCACTGCCGACCCGCCGAGAAGTAACCAGACCCTGCGATGCGCGCGCCCTCGATCCGCAGCAGGTCGACGGCCGTCGGAGTCGACATGTGCCGCGACCAGCGAGCCGTTCGCCGTGGGCTCCATGACTGGCTTCAACCCGGACGTTTCTTCCGTGACCGTCATCGCGCCGCCGGACATCTCGCCGATCCTGAGGGCGGCAGTGGACCCACCCCACGGTCAACCCCTCTCCTTTCGGCGAGTTCTCCTGCTGCACCTCCACACTCACCATCGATAGCCAGTCACCTCAACGTAACCAATGGGGTGATGTGATACAGGTCACTCACCGTTTCGGCGTTGCCCGGGAGATGTGAACGGCAACAAACGCCGAATGAAGGGGACTTGCGGCACCATGGCCGGGGCCAGGCGCGCCCGCGAGTTCGTCGCCCCGGAGCAGGACCCCAACCGGCTCAGCGAGGTCGGCGTGGCCCATACCGGCACCGGGTTGAAGAAGTGCACGCCGATCACCTGCCACGCGCGTCCGGTCGCCGTGCCGAGTTTCATGATGAGCATGGAAGAGGTGCTGGAGGCGAGGATCGCGTCCGGCCGGGGCGCAGCGGAACGGTCCGCATCACGCACGGAGGACATCGCCCTGCTGATCCCCCATCGCCAGCAGGGAGGCAGGTGAGGCAGTGATCCTCACACCGGCTGGCAGCCTCCGGTCACATCGGGATCTCGAAGTGCACCGTAGCGACACCCGGTCCATGTTCGCCGGTGGTGCGGGCGTCGAACACCTCCTTCGCCGCACTGCGCCAGAAGGCTTCCGTCCCCTCGATGTTCACGTTGGTGTGGAGGTAGATGAGTTCGTAGCCTGGGGTGTTCGCGATGAAGTCGCAGGCGGTGTCGACCAGCGTGCGGGCGAGCCTTCGGCGCCGGTGTTCGGGCCGCACGTAGACACGGACGAGCTGGGCGGTGGTGCCGGACGGGTAGCGTTCGGCCAACCAGCGCGGATGCGGCGGGTGGTTGGGGCCCTGAGACCGTACGCCCGTCGTGGCCACCACCTCGCCGTCGTGGACGGCCACGAGCAGGAGGTGCCGTGGATCGTCAAGATACGTGCCCCCGATGTCCACCACGTCCCGGTGCCACTGGGGCACGTACCCGTATCCGAACTCGTTGTAGAAGATGTCGAGCATGACGCGGCGCGCGCCGTCCACGTCCGCCGGTGTCGCGG
Organism: Streptomyces sp. NPDC033136; assembly: GCF_055578235.1. Taxonomy (NCBI): domain Bacteria; kingdom Bacillati; phylum Actinomycetota; class Actinomycetes; order Kitasatosporales; family Streptomycetaceae; genus Streptomyces; species Streptomyces sp. NPDC033136. Next base: position 113,029 of record NZ_JBVIPD010000016.1, on the reverse strand, counting down.
GGCGCACGGTGTATCCACGAGGTGTGGTCTGACTCATCGAGATGTCCTTCCGTATCGGAGTCCCACGCTAGCCAAATGAAAACGGCTTTCAAAAACCTCGGCGTGTCACGGCTTCCCAGGCAGCCCGGGTCCCTGCACAGGCACACCCGCCGCCCACCCGAACCCGGCCGCCCCGAAGCTGTTGACGGGCCGGTCAGCGAGTCCTTCGCGCGCCACACCGCCGTTGCGCTGCCGCCAGACCGAAGCAATCCGGGCGGGCTGCGCTCCGCGAGAAGAAGGCGTCGCGCCGGCGCAGCAGCGCCTGGCTCTGGATGACGTCAACGCCGTAACAGGCGGTCGCCGCCAGGGCGCACATCAGGGCGAGGCGGCGCATGCCCGGTGTCACAGAGCGTCCTCAGATAGATCCACTGAGGTACTGACAATGAAAATGATTACCGATAACGTGTCCACGGCACAGCCGGGCCTGTCTCCTCACGGAGGCTTCGCCGGGCTGTCCTGACATGTGAACCACACCGCACGAAAAGGGGAGCTGTGGCTCATCTGCTGGTGGTCGAGAGCTGGGTCGGATCGATGAGCAGGCTGTTGCCACGGGCGATACGGGAGAGCGGGCACGAGTTCACGTTCCTCACCCGCGATCTGCATCACTACCTGCGATCGGCGCCCGAGGGCGCGGCGCACCCGTTGCTCGGGGCGCGCAACCTGATCACAGCGAACACCAACGACACAGAAGCCCTGCTGCCTGAAGTCGAGCGGCTGCACGCGGTGTTCGGGTTCGACGGGGTGATCACGTCCTGCGACTACTACCTGTCGACGGTGGCGCGGATAGCCGGACGGCTCGGTCTGCCCGCGTCGAGCCCCGAGGCGGTGGAGAACGCCTGCCGCAAGGACGCCGCCCGCCGTGTCCTGGCCGACGCCGGGGTGCCCGGGCCGCTGTTCGCCGTGCACGAGGAGTGGGCCGACATCGCGCGGGCGGCGCGGGAGATCGGCTACCCACTGGTGGTCAAGCCCGTCGACCTGTGCGCGGGCATGTACGTACGCCGGGTGGACGACGAGGAGCAACTCGCCGCCGCCGTCAGGGCGCTGGCCGACTTCCCGGTCAACGCGCGCGGGCAGCGGCGGGCACCCGTGGTGCTGCTCGAAGAACTCCTGGACGGCCCGGAAGTGAGCGTCGAGACCGTCTCGCACGCGGGAGCGGTCCATGTGATCGGCGTGACCGACAAGAGCATCGGCGGGGCGCCCGCGTTCATCGAGACCGGCCACATGTTCCCCGCCGCCCTGTCGAGCGCGGACGCCGAGGCCGCCGAACAGACCGCACTCGCCGCGCTCAAGGCGCTCGGCCTGACCGACGGCGTCGTGGCGCACACCGAGATCAAGCTCACCTACGCCGGGCCGCGCGTCGTCGAGGTCAACCCCCGCCCCGCCGGGAACCGCATCACCGAACTCATACGCCACGTCACCGGCATCGACCTCGCAGCGGCCTTCGTGGACGTCTCCCTGGGCCGCGCCCCCGATCTTCGGCGCACGGACACCGGGCTGCGCAGCGCCGCCATCGGCTTCCTCGTGCCGCAGACCGCGGGCATGCTCGAAGCCCTGGACGGCAGGACACTACGGGACAGGCCCGGCGTCTTGGAGGTGCAGCTCGCCGAGCCCGGCAAACAGGTGAAGGCCGCGGGCAGCAACAACGAGTACCTCGGGCACGTCATGGCGGGCGATGCCTCGGGGCTGGGCGCCCGCGACCGGGTCGAGGCGCTGCTCGGCGAGCTGCGGTCCGGGCTGGTGATCCGATGACCTCCGCCACCTCGGCGTCCACCCGCGTGACGACGTACGACGCACTTACGGCGCAGGCCCGCGCCGGCGAACTCGGCCCTGATCCGGCCGCCCTGCGGATCGCCGTGGCCTTCACCACGCGGCAGGCCGTACGGCACGACGGACGCGGCACCGGCTACCGCAACGAGGTGCTCAGCCTGCGCCTGGCCGAGGCCGTCGGCAGTTGCGCGGTCGAGCCCGGCGCGCTGCCCGACAGTGCGGTCGAGGACTGCGTCGGCGCGGACGTCGCCCGGCTGCTGGAGCATCCGCTGCTGCCGGTGCGCGTGGCCGCCCTCGACGCCTACCTGATGCACGTCACCCCGCACACCCAGGACAGCGGTGCCCGGCCCGTACCGCTGCCGGCCGGGACATCGCTGGAGAAGTCCCGGGCCCGGGCCCGGGCGGTGGTCGAACTGCTCGACCTGTCGCCGGGGGCGACGGTGCTCGTGGTCGGAGTGGTCAATTCCCTGCTGGAGGCGCTGCGGTCACGGGAACTGGCCTACGTTCCCTGCGACCTCAAGGGCGGGGTCACCGAATGGGACGAGACGGTCGTCACCGATGCGCCGGCCCAGGCCGACCGGTGTGATGCGCTGCTCGTGTCCGGTATGACGCTGAGCAACGGGACGTTCGAGCCGCTGCGGGAGCACGCCCTGCGGAACGGCAAACAGTTGGTGTTGTTCGCCCAGACCGGCAGCGCCGTGCTGCCCCGCTTCCTGGGCCACGGGGTGAGCGCGGTGTGTGCGGAGCCGTATCCCTTCTTCTGGCTGGACGGCGGTCCTGGCACCGTCTACCGCTACCGCGCCGACGGTCCGGGAGGCGCCAAGTGACCGCAACCGCCGTACGCCCCGCCGCCCGCCCGGAACTGCTCACCCTGCTCGGCCGTACGCCCGTCGCGCGCATCACCGCCGGCCTGCCGGAACCGCACCCCGGTTTCTGGGCGAAACTCGAAGGGCTCGCCGCGGGCGGGATGAAGGCCCGGGCCGCGGTGTCCATGCTGATGGGCGCGCGTGAGCGCGGCGAGCTGCGGCCCGGTGCCCCGGTGGTGGAGTCCACCTCCGGCACACTCGGCATCGGCCTCGCCTTCGCGGGCCAGGCCCTCGGCCATTCCATCGTGCTGGTCGGCGACAGTGAACTCGAGCCGTCCATGCGGCAGTTGCTGCGCTCTCACGGGGTGCGGCTGGAGATCGCCGACCGTCCGGCCGAGCGGGGCGGCTGGCAGGCCGCACGCCTCGCCCTGCTGCGGGACCTGCTCGCCGAACTGCCCGGCGCCTACTGGCCCGACCAGTACAACAACCCCGACAACACCGCCGGCTACGCCTCCCTGGCCGCCGAACTGGCCGTGCAGCTCGACCATCTCGACATCCTGGTGTGCAGCGTCGGCACCGGCGGCCACAGCGCCGGCATCATCGGCCCACTGCGCCGGCACTGGCCCGCCCTGCGCCTCATCGGCGTCGACGCCACCGGCTCCACCATCTTCGGCCAGCCCGCCCGGCCCCGGCTGATGCGCGGCCTGGGCAGCAGCATCCACCCGCGCAACGTCGCCTACGACGCCTTCGACGAGGTCCACTGGGTCGGCCCCGCCGAGGCCGTCGACAGCTGCCGCCGCCTGGCCCGCGGCAGCTTCGTCAGCGGCGGCTGGAGCACCGGCGCCGCCGCCCGGGTCGCCGCCTGGGCCGCCCGCGTCCACCCCGGGGCGGTCGTCGCCACCGTCTTCCCCGACGGCCCCCACCGCTACCTCGGCACCGTCTACGACGACGACTTCACCACCTCCCACGGCCTCGACCCCGCAACGGCGGCCACGCGGCCCGTCGAGATCCCGCACCCGCACGCGGCCGAGGCAACCGGCTGGGTGCGGTGCACGCGAGTCGCCGACCCGCTGAAGGCCGTCGCTCATTCGGAGAGGAACCCGTGAAGGCCAGCCGGCGCACCGTACGCCTCGACCTCACCGAGCCGCTGCGCATCTCCCGCTCCACCATGTCTGCCCGCGACGCCGTGTGGCTGACCGTCGAACACGAAGGCGTCACCGGGCACGGTGAGGCCGTAACCAGCGTCTATTACCGTCTCGACGCCGAGACCCTTGAAGGGCTCTTCGCTGCCGTCGGTACGGAGCTCGCCCGCTTCCCCGATCCCGAGAACGCCCTGGAGGCCCTGCGAGCGGGTGAGTTGGCCGGTGACGGCACTCCCCCGGCCGTGACAGCCGCCGTCGAGGCGGCGCTGCTCGACCTCGTCGGCAAGCGCGCGGGCAGTCCCGTCCACCGGCTCCTCGGTGCCGTGGGACCTCCGGTCGCCGCGACCGCCCGCACCATCGGCATCACGTCCCTCGCGCACGCGTCGGCGCAGGCCCGCTGTCTCGCGGCGAGCGGCTTCGAGGTGCTCAAGGTCAAGGCGGGGGCGCCCGATCCGGAGGACGATGTCGAGCGCGTCCGCGTCATCCGCGACGCCGCGCCCCGGGCCCGGCTGCTCCTCGATCCCAACGGTGCCTGGACCCTGGCGCAGGCCGAGGCGCTGCTGCCCCGGTTCGCCGACCTCGGTGTCGAGGCCGTCGAACAGCCTCTCGCCCCCGGCGACCCGGAGGCGCTGGGGGCGTTGGCCGAACGCTCACCGCTGCCGGTCATCGCCGACGAGGACGCCGTGGACCTGGAGGACGTGCGCCGGCTGGCCGGGCGCGTCCAGGGCGTCAACGTCAAGCTCGCCAAGTGCGGCGGGGTGCACGCGGTCCTGCGCATCGCCGAGTTGATCGACGGCAGCGGAACGGAGCTGATGCTGGGCTGCCTGACCGCCAGCAGCCTGGGCCTCGCGTCCGCCGTCCACCTCGCCGACCGCGCCCGCTGGGCCGACCTCGACGGGCACCTGCTGCTGGCCCACGACCCGTGGACCGGCATCGGCGGCGAGGACGGCTATGTACGGGCAAGTGACCTGCCCGGGCTGGGCGTCGGGCTGCGGGAGGTGAGCCGTGAAGGCGTGGCGTGAGATGCGCCGCTTCCCGCTCGCGGTCCAGCTCCTGCTGGTCAACCAGCTCGGCGTCAACACCGGCTTCTACCTCCTCATCCCCTATCTCGCCACCCACCTCACCGAGAACCTCGGCCTGTCGGCCGCCGTCGTCGGTGTCGTGCTCGGCGTGCGCAACCTCAGCCAGCAGGGCCTGTTCATCATCGGCGGCTCGGCCTCCGACCGGCTCGGCGCTCGGGGTGTGATCATCACCGGCTGTGCTCTGCGCACGGTGGGGTTCGCGCTGTTCGCGCTCGGCGACAACCTGGCCGTCCTGCTAGCCGCCTCCGTGCTCAGCGGCTTCGCCGGGGCGCTGTTCAACCCCGCCGTACGCGCCTACATCGCCCAGGAGGCCGACGAGCGCAGGGCCGAGGCGTTCGCCCTGTTCAACGTGTTCGCCACCACCGGGGCACTGATCGGCCCGCTGCTGGGCAGCGCGCTGCTGCTCGTGGACTTCCGCACGTCGGCCCTGACCGCCGCCGGCATCTTCGCGGTCCTCACCGTCGCGCAGGCTTTGGTCCTGCCCGCGCGGGAGGTGGAACCGAGCAAGGGCACGGTGCTCGCGGACTGGCGCGAGGTCCTCGGCAACCGCGCCTTCCTCGCCTTCGCGCTCGCCATGGTCGGCATGTTCACCCTGGAGAACCAGCTGTACCTGCTGCTGCCCGACGGAGCACGGCAGGCCACCGGCTGGGACGGCGCGGCCGGCCTCGTCTTCCTCGTCGGCACCCTCGCCAATCTCACCCTGCAGCTGCGCATCACCCGCGCCCTGAAGAAGCGGAAGGACAGGGCACGCTGGATTTCCACCGGGCTCGGCCTGATGACGCTGGCGTTCCTGCCGCCCGCCATGGTGGCCGGTGGCTCCGGTGGGCCGGACGGCACGGTGGACGCGGCGCTGCGCGCCCTGCCCGTGCTGGCGGGAGCCCTGCTGCTCTACCTCGGCGTGATGGTCGCCCAGCCGTTCGTCATGGAGCTGATCTCCGGCTTCGGCCGCCCCGAGCTGACCGGCACCTACTTCGGGATCTTCTACGTCGTCTCGGGCATCGCCGCCGCCGTCGGCAACACCGTCGTCGGCTGGGCCATGGACACCGGGGAGCGGGGCGACGCCGGCTGGCTGCCTTGGGCGTGCTGCGCGCTTTTCGGGCTCGCGTCCGCGCTGGGCGTGGCCTGGCTGCGTCGGCTGGGATCGCTGCCGGCGCCGCCGAAGCCCGCCGTACCCGCGACCGCCTGAGGAAGGACACCGACATGACCTCGACGACGACCGCGAGTGCGCACAACCTGCTCACGGACAACCCCGAGCTGTACGAGGCCCGCTTCCCCGACCCCGACCGGCTGGCCGGACGCTGGGCCGAGGACTGCCTGCGGCGGCACGCCGTGGGCCCGCGCGTGCTGGACATGGGCTGCGGCACCGGCCGCGACGCCGCACACCTGCACTCCGCCGGCCGTACCGTGACCGGCGCCGACCTCTCCGAGGCGATGCTCATGCACGCCCGCGTCCACCATTCCGGCCCCGACTACGTGCGCGCCGACCTGCGCGGATTCGACCTCGGTCAGGACGCGTTCGACGCCGTCGTGTGCCTGGACAGCGCCCTGCTGTACTGCCACACCAACGATCAGCTCGACGCCTTCCTGTCCTCCTGCCGCCGTGCCGTGGCCCCGGGCGGACTGCTCGTCGCGGAGATGCGCAACGGCGCCTACTTCCTGGGCCGCACCGACCTGCTCGACACACCCAGGGTCAACGAGTTCACCTGGCAGGGCATCGCCTACCGCTCCACGACCACCCTCACCGTCGACCGTACGGCCCAACTCCTGCGCCGTACGCGCGTGTGGACCGCGGACGACGGTTCGGAAGCCGTCGAACAACGCTCCGCATGGCGGCTGCTGCTCCCCCAGGAGCTGCGCCACCTCCTGGCCGCGCACGGCTTCGAGGTCCTCGAGCTCCACGACGGTCCCGGCCCGCGCACCGAGCCGCCGTGGCAAGAGGGTCTCCTTCCCGGCCGTACCGCCGACGCCGACCGGCTGCACGTGGTGGCCCGCCTGATCCAGCCCTCCTGACCGGGCCCGTCCCCGCGTTCTGACGCCCCGAAACTGCCGCCCCCCGCACCGCAACGGCACATCCACACACCCTGAGGAAACACGCATGCACGACGAATCCACCCGCTCTTTCCCCTCCCCGGACCGCTTCCCGGGCCTGCGCCGCCGCGGCTTCCTCGCCGCCACCGGTGCCGCCTCGCTCGGCGCACTCACCCTCGCCGGATGCGGCGGCTCAGGCTCCGGCTCCGGAGACGGCGAGAGCAAGGGCGACGGCGCACCGAAGCGGGGCGGGCGGCTGCGCGCCGCGTTCGCGGGCGGCGGCGCCAGCGAGACCCTCGACCCGCACCTGGCCAACCTGTTCGCCGACGTCGCCCGCGCCAAGGCCCTCTACGACAAACTCGCCGACTACGGCCCCGACCTCTCCGCCCAGCCCCGCCTCGCGGAGAAGTGGGAGCCGAACAAGACCCTCGACCGCTGGCAGGTCACCCTGCGCGAGGCCACCTTCCACGACGGCAAGCCGGTCACCGCGAAGGACGTCCTCCACAGCTACCGCCGCATCGCCGATCCGAAGCAGGCGTTCAGAGCCAAGGCGTCCCTGGAACCGATCGACCTCAAGGCCAGCCGCGCCACCGGCGAGCGGTCGATCGAGTTCGTCCTCAAGCGCCCGGCAGCCGAATTCCCCAACGTCCTGGCCGCGTTCGGCGCATACATCGTGCCCGAGAACGCCACCGAGTTCGACAAGAAGCCGATCGGTTCGGGCCCGTTCCGGTTCGGGTCGTTCGCCCCGGGCCGCTCAGCGGTCTTCCACCGAAACGACGACTACTGGGAGGGCGCCCCGTACCTCGACGAGATCGAGTTCGTCGTCGCCAACGAGGAGTCCGCCCGGGTCAACGCCCTCATCGGCGGGCAGGTGGAGTACGCCCACGAACTCAACCCGACCACCGCCCGCGCCCACGAGGGCAAGGGACAGATCGAGATCGTGCGGCTGCAGGGCAGCGCCATGCAAGGCTTCTGCATGAAGACCGACCGGGCGCCCTTCGACGACAAGCGGGTGCGCCAGGCGTTCTTCCTCATCGCCGACCGCAGGGAACTCGTCGACGGCGCTCTGTCCGGCGCCGGGGAGATCGGCAACGACCTGTTCGGCAAGGGCTACGAGTACTACGCCGACGGCCTTCCCCAGCGCGAGCAGGACCTCGACAAGGCCCGCGCCCTGCTCAAGCAGGCCGGCGCCGAGAACCTCAAGGTCACCCTCGACACCTCGGCCGTCGCCGCCGGATTCACCGAAGCGGCCAGCATCTTCCGCGACCAGGCGAAGAAGGCAGGCGTCACCATCGACGTCAAGATGGGCAGCAAGGACTCCTACTGGAGCGACATCCTCGACTCCGGCACCCTGTGCTGCTACCGCTCCGGCGCCATGCCCATCGAGGCCCACATCTCCCAGCGCCTGCTCACCGACTCCACCACCAACGCCACCAAGTGGCAGCACAAGGACTTCGACGCCCTCTACCAGCAGGCCCAGTCCACCCCCGAGAAGACCGACCGCGCCGCCGTCTACGAGCGCATGCAGCGCCGCCTGTACGGCGAGGGCGGCTTCCTGATCTGGGGCTTCGCGGACTGGATCATCGGAACGGCCCGGACGGTGAAGGGGGTTGAGACCAAGGCGCCCGCCAACACCATCGACTGGGCCCGCTTCGACAAGGTGTGGCTCGCGTGAGCGGACTTCGCTCCTTCGTCGCCCGGCGGCTGCTCCTCGGCGTCGCGCAGACCGTGGCCGTGGTGCTGCTGGTCTTCGCGCTCACCGAGGCGCTGCCGGGTGACGCCGCCGTCGCCCTCGCCGGGGACCAGCCCGACCCGGCGCGCATCGCCGCGATCCGCGAGGCCATGCAGCTGGACCGGCCCGCGGTGGAGCGGCTGACCGACTGGGCGGCGGGCCTGTTGCACGGCGACTTCGGCACCTCCCTGGCCTCCGGCCGCCCGGTAGGCCAGTACATCGCCGACGGCTTCGGCCCCACCCTGCTGCTGGCCGCGCTCACCGTTGCCCTGCTCATCCCCGTCGGCTTCGGCCTCGGCGTGCTGGCCGCCCGCCACGAGGGGCGGCTGATCGACCGGCTGGTCAGCTCCGTCACGCTCGCCGTGTACGCGGTGCCCGAGTTCGCCCTCGGCGTGCTGCTGGTGACCGTCCTCGCGATCCGGCTGGGCTGGCTGCCGCCGACCGCCGTCGGCTACGGCACCGACCTGCTCGCCCACCCTGCCGCACTCGTCCTGCCCGTCCTCGTCCTGCTCGCCCGGCCCGTGTGCTCCCTGGTGCGTCTGGTACGCGCCGGCATGATCGACGCGCTCGCCTCCCCGTACGTGGCCCAGGCTCGCCGCTACGGCATCTCCGGCGCCCGCGTCCGCTACACCCACGCCCTGCCCAATGCCCTCGCCCCCGCCGCCCAGCAACTCGCCCGCACCATCGACTGGCTGCTGTGCGGCGTCATCGTCGTGGAGGCGCTGTACGTGATCCCCGGACTCGGCACCGTCCTGCTCAACGCCGTCGCCGAACGCGACGTACCCGTCGTCCAGGGTCTCGCCGTGGTGTTCGGCGTCCTCACCGTCGTGCTCAACCTCGGCGCCGACCTGGTCGCCCACCGGCTCGCGCCCCGGGCGGGGGTGGCCGCGTGAGGATCCTGCGTACGGGCCGCTTCACCCTCGGCATCGCGGTCATCGCGGTACCCCTCGTCCTGGCGCTCCTCGGCCCGCTGTTCGCGGGCGAACCAGGCCCCCGAGCCGCGTCCTTCACTCGCGGCGACGGGCACTGGCTCGGCACCGACTTCGTCGGCCGCGACGTCTGGCAGCAGGTGCTGCACGGCGGCCGGCCGGTCGTGCTGACCGCCCTCGCCGCGACCGCCCTGGCCTACCTCGTGGCCCTGCCCATCGGCCTGCTCAGCGCGCTCACCCACCGCCGCTGGCTGGAGGAAGCGCTGATGCGGCCCCTCGACGTTCTTCTCGCCGTCCCGTCGCTGCTGCTGATCCTGCTGGCGGCGACGGTGTTCTCCCCCGGCGCCGTCGGCCTCGCCCTGCTGGTCGCGCTGGTCAACGTGCCCGACGCGGCCCGCCTCGTGCGCGCCGCCGCCACCGAGGCCGCCGCCCGCCCCGCGGTCGAGGCGCTGCGCATGCAGGGCGAGACGTGGTGGCGCATGGCCGTCGGCTACGTCGGCCGCTCCATGCTGCGCACCCTGGCCGCCGACGCCGGCACCCGGCTGACCGGCGTGCTGTACCTGGTCGCCACGGCCGCCTTCCTCGGCGTCGGCGTGGCGCCCGACGCCGCCGACTGGGCCGTCATGGTCGACCGCAACCGCACCGGCCTGTTCGTCCAGCCCTGGGCCGTCGTCGTTCCCGCCCTGCTGATCGTCGGCCTGACCATGGGCACCAACCTCCTCTTCGACGCCGCGCTGGACAAGGGCGGGAGACAGGGCGCCCCCGCCCGCACAGCCACATCCGGAGGCACGGGCGGAAGCCTCCGGAGCCGGAGCCGGACAGAGAAGGAAGCACGTCCGTGAACCACGAGAACGACACCACCGCGGATCCCGTGGCCGAGATCCGCGACCTGCGCGTCGAGATCGAGGGCAGGGCGATCGTCGACGGGGTCAGCCTCAAGGCCCTGCCCGGCAATGTCACGGCGCTGGTCGGCGCCTCCGGCAGCGGCAAGACCACCACCGGCCTCGCCCTGCTCGGCGAGTACCCGCCCGGCGCCCATGTCACCGGCGACGTACGTCTGACGTCCGACGGCCTGGCCGGCTACATTCCCCAGCACCCGGCAGCCGTCCTCAACCCCGCCCGCCGTATCTCCGCCCTGCTCACCGACATCGCCCGCGCCCAGGTCGCCCACCTACCGCTGGGGCAACGCCGGACGGCGGCCCGCGAACGCGTCCTGCTCGCCCTCGCTGAAGCCCAACTACCGGACGCCGAACCCCTGCTGCGGCGCTACCCGCACCAGCTCTCCGGCGGCCAGCAGCAACGCGTCGTCCTCGCCCAGGCCCTGCTGCTCGGCGCCCGCGTCATCGTCGCCGACGAGCCCACCACCGGCCAGGACGCCCTGACCAAGAGCCGCATCGTCGACCAGCTGGCGGCCGTCGCGGCCCGCGGCATCGCCGTCGTCCTGCTCAGCCATGACCTGGACGTCGTACGCGCACTCGCCGACGACGTGATCGTCATGCGGGCGGGCCGGGTCGTCGAGTCGGGCCCGGCACCACGCGTCTGGCTGGCGCCCCAGCATGAATGGACCCGCGAACTGCTCAGCGAACAGCGGCAGTTCCCGGAAGCGGACAGTTTCACCGGCACCGAGCAGCCCGCGCTGCGGATACGCGACCTCACCGCCCGCCACCACGACGGCGCACGCGGCACGACCGTGGTGCTGCGCACCCCCCGACTGGACCTGCACCCGGGTGAGTGCCTGGCCGTCGTCGGCCGCTCCGGCAGCGGCAAGACCACCCTCGCCCGCTGTCTCGCCGGCCTCCACCGCGACCACGACGGCCAGATCCTTCTCGACGGCACACCGCTGCCCCCCAGCCTGCGCGACCGCAGCCGTACGCACCTCGCGGCCGTACAGTACGTCTTCCAGGACGCGCGCGCAGCGTTCGACGAACACCGCCCCGTACTCCACCAGGTCGCCCGCACCGCGATCCGCCTGCGCGGCACCGACGCGGACACCGCGACGCAGGAAGCCCTGACCGCCCTCACCCGCCTCGGCCTCCCCGAGGATCTGGTCCACCGGCGACCCGGTCAGCTCTCCGGCGGCGAACTCCAGCGCGCCGCCCTCGCCCGCGCCCTGCTCGCCCACCCCCGCGTCCTCATCTGCGACGAGATCACCTCCGGCCTCGACACGATCACCCGCCGGGGCATCCTCGACATCCTCACGACACTGGTCCGCGACCGCGACGACCTGTCCCTGATACTGATCACCCACGACCTGGACACCGCGGCCCTCGCCCACCGCATCGCCGTCCTGGACGCCGGCGAACTCGTCGAGCAAGGCCCTGCCCAGCGCATCCTGACCACCCCTGGCCACCCGTTCACCATCTCGCTCATGGAAACCACGGCACGCCTGGCGGCCGGAACGGGCATCTGACCGGCACACATGCGCTCCATCTCCATCTCGTAATGGGATTCATTTTCATGTACTGTTCTCGCACACCCGAGAAGGAGAACCATGGCCGTCCCCAAGCGGAAGATGTCCCGCAGCAACACCCGGCACCGCCGCGCCCAGTGGAAGGCCGCCACGCCGACGCTGGTGCCGGTCACAGTCGACGGTGTGCGTCACCTCGTACCGCAGAACCTGGTCAGGGCCTACGAGCGCGGGCTGCTGCGCCCCCAGGGCTGAGAGGGACAGGCATGGCGCACGACCAACTGCCGGTGACCGTTCTGTCCGGCTTCCTCGGCGCGGGGAAGACCACGCTGCTCAACCATGTGCTCGGCAACCGTGAGGGGCTGCGCGTCGCGGTCATCGTCAACGACATGAGCGAGGTCAACATCGACGCGGCGCTCGTGCGCGGCGGCGAGGCCGCGCTGTCACGCACCGAGGAACGTCTGGTCGAGATGACCAACGGGTGCATCTGCTGCACGCTCCGCGACGACCTGCTGGTGGAGGTGGACCAGCTTGCCCGGGAAGGGCGGTTCGACTACCTCCTCATCGAGTCCAGCGGCATCTCCGAACCCATGCCGGTCGCGGCCACCTTCGCCTTCGCCCGTGACGACGGCGCCACCCTCGGCGATCTCGCCCGTCTGGACACCATGGTCACGGTCGTCGACGCCGCCAGCTTCCTGCCCGAACTGGCAAGCGGCGACGAGCTCGTCGAGCGCGGCCTCGACCAGTACGAGGACGACGAACGCACCGTCAGCGACCTGCTGATGGACCAGATCGAGTTCGCCGACGTCATCGTGCTCAACAAGCTCGACCTGGTCGACGACGCCGACGCCGAACGGCTGCGGGCGACACTCACCCGCCTCAACCCCTTGGCCCGGATCGTGCCCGCCGTGCACGGACACGTGGAACTCAAGGACGTACTCGGCACCCGGCTGTTCGACCTGGAGCGCGCCCAGCAGGCCCCCGGCTGGGTCATGGAGCTCAATGGCGACCACGTCCCGGAGACCGAGGAGTACGGCATCTCCTCCACTGTTTTCCGCTCCGGACTTCCCTTCCACCCCGGGCGTTTGTGGCGGTTCGTGACCGCGGAGATGGACAGCGGCGCCTACGGGCGGATCCTGCGCTCCAAGGGCTTCTTCACCCTGGCCAGCCGACCGCACGTGACGGGGCTGTGGTCGCAGGCCGGCTCCGTCGCCCGCTTCGAGCCCTCCGCCGCCCACGACACCGACAGCCCGGCACGGCAGGAACTGGTCTTCATCGGCACCCATCTGCACACCGAGGCGCTCCACTCCGCGCTCACCGACTGTCTGCTGGCGGACGGCGAGAGCCTGCCGGCCGACGATCCGTTCCCCGCCTGGGACACCTACGGCATCGACGACACCTGCGACCACGAACATCCCGAACGCCCCGAACTCGTGGCGCGACCCTGAGACTCCGGGCGGGCGGTGGTCGCAGCCACGGCACCGCCCGCCCGGTACAAGATGTGCCACCAGGCGCCCGGCGATGGCCATGACTTCACCCCGCCGATGTCGACGGTCTTGTTCGGCGCGTCACCGAAGGGACCAGGAGCGGGCATCGTGACTGTGTCCTGCCGTTGAAGGGCCCGGCCCGTCCTCAACTCGGCGGAACAGGGATCGTGGGCCGGTCGGCCTTGACGACCTCGGCGACCCGGATCGCCGTCTCCCGCAGCCAGATGTGCGCCGCGTCGCGCGTGTGCACCGGGTGCCACCACAAGGCCTGCTGAAGCGGCACAGCGTCGTAGGGCGGTTCCATGACGCGGACGGGGACGAGTCCGCCCAGCCGCTCGGCGAGACGTTCCTGGATGAGAGCCACCCTCCGGGTGCCGGCTACCAGGAGGGGCATCAGCTGGAAGCTGTCGACGGCGACCTCGACGTGCGGCTCGACGCCGAGCATGCCGATCTGACGGGCGGCGGGCGCATCATAGGTGCGCTGGTACGTCACCCACGGCAGCCGGGCCAGATCGTCGAGGGTGAGGTGCTCGCCGACCTCGGAGTTGTCGTCGGCGACGAGGTACACCCAACGGTCCCGGTAGAGCTCGACGGCGGGGAAGCCGCTGATGATGCCGTGCGGCATCAGCAGCCCGTCGGCGGTGCTCAGCAGCGTCCCGGTGTCGTCGATGATTTCGTTCGGTACCTGTTTGAACCTGAGCCGGATACCTGGTGCCTCGGCTTGGATGGTGCGGGCCAGTTCGGCACCGAAGACGGCCACCGCGTAGTCGGAGGCGATCAGAGTGAACTCACGTTCCTCGCGGGCGGGGTCGAAATCGGCCTGGCTGGTGAAGACACGCTCCAGCAGGTCGCAGGCGGTGGCGGTGCGGTCGAGGAGGGTCAGGCCTAGGGCGGTCAGTTCGTAGCGGCCGCCTTCCCGGGAGAGCAGGTCGTCGTCGAAGTGGCGGCGCAGTCGTGCCAGGGCGGCGCTCATGGCGGGCTGGCTGAGCCCGATCCGTCGGCCGGCACGGGTGACGTTGCGCTCCTCCAGGAGGGCGCGCAGGGCGACGACGAGGTTGAGGTCGAGGCTTGCCAGATTCACTAAGCATCCCAGTGCCGGGGCGGAAGGCGTGCGGGTATTTGGCTCCTGGATTCAGGTTATCCAGGGAATCGATTTCCCAGATTGGAAGTCACGGGCCAGATTAGTAGCACCGCAATCGGGAGGACATCTCCGTGACATCCGCAGCCGCCTCGGCACCCTTCATCCCCTTCTCCGGACCGTTCGCCATCGGCACCCTTTCGGCACCGGGCGAGACCAGGTTCCCGGGCCTCGTGGCCCCGGACGGCCGAGCGCTCGATCTGCGTACGGCCCTGGGTGAACCCGCGCTGACCACGCTCACGCTCCTGGAGCGCTGGGACGAGGAGCTGCCGCGCCTGCACACCCTCGCCGGGGACCCGACGCGCGACTGGCGACCGCTGGCGGACCTTGCGGTGCACGCGCCCGTCGAGCCCCGGCAGATCTTCCAGTCCGGCGCCAACTACCGGCAGCACGTGATCGACCTGGCGGTCGCACACCGCGCCCCGGACGCCCCGGGCACCGTCGAGGAGGCCCGCGCCGAGGTCGCGGCGGTCATGGACAAGCGGGCCGCCGAGGACCTCCCGTACGTATTCATCGGCCTGCCGTCCACGATCAGCGGCCCCTACGACGACGTGGTGCTGCCCTCCTGGGCCGAAAAGCCCGACTGGGAGCTGGAACTGGCCGCGGTGATCTCCCGCCCCGCCTACCGGATCAGCGTGGAGGAGGCGCTGGAGTACGTCGCGGGCTACACCATCGCCAACGACCTCACCGACCGCGCGACCGTCTTCCGCCGGGACATGCCACCGATCGGCACCGACTGGCTGCGCAGCAAGAACGCCCCCGGCTTCACCCCGCTCGGCCCGTGGATCGTCCCGGCCGCCTCCATCGCCGACCCCTCCGACCTGCAGGTCACCCTGAAGCTCAACGGCGAGACCATGCAGGACGAGTCCACCAGCGACATGATCTTCGGCGTCGCACGGCTGGTCTCGTACATCTCCCGGACCGCCCGACTGCTTCCCGGCGACCTGGTCCTGACCGGCAGCCCGGCCGGCAACGGCATCCACTGGGGCCGGCTGCTGCGCGACGGCGACGTGATGGACGGCTCGGTCACCGGGCTCGGGGCCCAGCGCACCCGCTGTGTCGCGGAGGAGGCCCAATGAGCGCCGATCGCGCCGATCGCGTCGACCGTACGAATCCCGAGGCGGCGATCGCCGAGGCCGCCAAGGCGTACTCGAACTGGGGCCGCTGGGGCGAGGACGACGTGCTCGGCACGCTCAACTTCCTCGACGAGGCCAAGCGCCGCGAGGGCGCGGCCCTGATCCGCGACGGCGTCAGCTTCTCCTTGTCACAGGCCTTCGACATGGACGGCCCGCAGAAAGGCTGGCGGCGGCGTACCAACCCGGTGCACACGATGCTCGCCACCGGCACCGACGCCGCTCTGGGCGGCCAGGGCTTTCCGCACGGTTTCGGTGGCGCCGACGACGTGATCGCCATGCCCTTGCAGTGCTCCACCCAATGGGACGGGCTCGGCCACATCTTCGATCACGGCAAGGCGTGGAACGGCCGCCCGGCTGAGAAGGTCGTCACCTGCGAAGGCGACCTGGTCACCGGCATCGAGCACATGGCACCGCACGTCGCCGGGCGGGGCGTCCTCCTCGACGTGGGCCTGGTCATCGGCCAGGACGGCGAACTTCCCGACGGTTTCGCCATCACCGAGGAGCACCTGACCGCGACCGCCGCCTCGCACGGTGTGACCGTCGGTCGTGGCGATCTGGTCCTCGTACGCACCGGGCGGCTGGCCCGCGCCCGTCACGAAGGCTGGGGCGACTACGCGGGCGGACCGGCGCCGGGGCTGAGCTTCAGCACGGCCGGCTGGCTGCACCGGAGCGAGATCGCCGGGATCGCCACCGACACCTGGGGCTTCGAGGTACGGCCCAACGAGTTCGACGACGCCTTCCAGCCGCTGCACCAGGTCGCCATCCCCCACATCGGACTGCTCATCGGTGAGATGTGGGACCTCGACGCCCTCGCCGCACACTGCGCCGCCGACGGCCGGTACGAGTTCTGGCTCACTGCCGCGCCACTGCCCATCACCGGCTCCGTCGGCTCACCGGTGAATCCCATCGCCGTCAAGTAACGCCCTGGACGTCCGGGCGGGCCGCGCCCGGACGGCTACGCCACCCTCGCCGCCGACCCGCAACACCCCCCTTGCCGCTCGAAGTCGCGCGGCACCATCTCAGGGAGAACCCATGAACGACACCCGCCCCCGCACCGTCCTCGTCATAGGCGGCGGCGCCTCCGGCAACGCCGTGACCGTGCTGCTGCGGCGGGCGGGCATCGCCGTGGAACTGATCGAGGCCAAGCCCGACTGGAACGTGCTCGGCTCCGGCATCACCCTCCAGGGCAACGCGCTGCGCGTGCTGCGCGAAGTGGGCGTATGGGACAAGGTCCGGGAGAGCGGCTACGCCGTCGACGCCGTCGGCCTGGCCGCGCCCGACGGGACCGTGTTCCATGTCCAGCAGGACATCCGCACCGGTGGGGACGACCTGCCCCCGCTCTTCGGCATGCAGCGGCCCCGGCTCCAGGAGATTCTGTGTGAGGCCGTTCTCAAGAGCGGCGCGACGGTACGCCTCGGCACCACCGCCGAGGAGCTTATCCAGGACGCGTCCGGCGTCACCGCCCGGTTCAGCGACGGCACCGAAGGCCGCTACGACCTCGTCATCGCCGCCGACGGCGTCGGCTCCCGCACGCGCGCGATGATCGGCATCGGCGACAAGCCCGAACCGACCGGCATGGCCATCTGGCGCGTCCCCGCGCCCCGCCCCGAGGGGGTGGAGCGCATGAACCTGTCCTACGGCGGACCGTGCTACATCGCCGGTTACTGCCCCACCAGCAAGAACACCATCTACGCCTACCTCGTCGAGGCCAACCGCGACCGCGCCTCCATCGACCCGGCCTCGTACGCGGACGAGATGCGGCGGCTGGCCGCGCCCTACGGGGGTGCGTGGCCGGAGATCGCCGCGAGCATCACCGACCCCGCGAAGGTCAACTACACCTGGTTCGACCGGCTGCTCGTCGAGGGCTCCTGGCACCGCGGCCGGGTCGTCCTGATCGGTGACGCGGCCCACGTCTGTCCCCCCACGCTCGCCCAGGGCGCGGCCATGTCGCTGGAGGACGCCTCCGTACTGGCCGAGATGCTGAGCGAGGAGCAGGACTGGAGCTCCCTCGACGCCCTGCTGACCGGCTTCTACGAACGCCGGATCGGCCGTGTCCGCATGGTGGTCGAAGCATCCGTGCAGCTCGGTCAGTGGCAGCTGGACGGCGTCCGGGACGCCGACGCACCCGGTCTGATGGGCCGCACGATGTCCGTCCTGAAGGAGACCCCGTGAACTCCGTGCACCCCGTGAGTTCCCAGAACAGCGCACCCACGATCGACGTCCACGCGCACGTCCTGCTCCCTCAGGTCGAGGACGCCGTCGCCGGGCACCCCGGGCTGGCCGCGGCCCGTGATCTCGACGCCCGCCGCAACGGCCCCGAGGCCATCGCCGTCAGCGGCCCGATGTTCCGGGACCGCTTCCCGAGGCTGACCGACGTCAAGGCCCGGCTCGCCGCGATGGACGCCTCCGAGGTCGACGTCCAGCTGGTCTCGCCGTCTCCCTCGCACTACCACTACTGGGCCGACGAGGACCTGGCCCGTACGGTGTGGGAGCTGGCCAACGAGGGCACCGCCGCGCACGTCGCCCAGGCCCCGCACCGGCTGCACGGCCTCGGCCTCGTCCCCCTCCAGCACCCGGACCTAGCCGTCGAAGCGCTCGAGCACGCCCTCGGCCTGGGCCTGCGCGGTGTCGAGATCTCCAGCCACGCGCCGGGACACGAACTGTCGGACCCCGCGTACGAACCGTTCTGGACACGCGCCGAGGAAACCGGCGCGATCCTCTTCCTGCACCCCTTCGGCTGCACGCTCGACGAGCGCCTCAACCGGTGGTACCTGTCCAACACCGTCGGCCAGCCGACCGAGAACGCCGTCGCCCTGTCCCATCTGATCTTCTCCGGAGTCCTGGACCGGCACCCGGGGTCGCGCATCGTCGCCGCCCACGGCGGCGGCTATCTGCCCACCCACATCGGCCGCTCCGACCACGCCTGGCTCGCCCGCACCGACACCCGCGGCTGCGCGCACCCGCCCAGCAGTTACCTCAAGCAGCTGTACTTCGACTCACTTGTCCACGACCCGGACGTCCTGCGCGAGCTGATCCGGGTGGCCGGCCCCGACCGGGTGCTGCTCGGCTCCGACTTCCCCTTCGACATGGGCACCGACGACCCGCTCGGCGCTCTGCGCGACGTCACGGACCTGCCCGCCCCCCACTTCCACGCCATTCGCGGCGGCAACGCGGCAGCACTGCTCCGCCTTGCCGGAACCGTCTGAACCTCACAGAGGAGACCCCCCATGAGCACACGTCTGCTCACCCACCTGCGGCACGTCGACCTGGCCGTGCCGGACTACGACAAGCAGCTCGACTTCTACGCCGGCGTCTGGGGCCTGACCAAGGTCGCCGAGGACTCCGGCATCTCCTTCCTCGCCGCCGAGGGCTCCCCCGAGCAGTACATCGTCCGGCTCCGCAAGGCCGAGGAGAAGCGCCTCGACCTCATCTCCTACGGCGCGGCCAACCCCGCCGACGTGGACACACTCGCCGAGCAGCTCCTCGCAGGTGGAGTGCAGTTGATCTCCCAGCCGGGCAAGATCGACACCCCCGGCGGCGGCTACGGCTTCCGCTTCTTCGACATCGACGGCCGCACCATCGAGGTCTCGGCCGACGTCGAGGCACGCCGGCACCGTCGTATCGAGGAGAAGGAGTCCATCCCGGTCCGTCTCTCGCACGTCGTCCTGAACTCCCCCGACATCAACGCCACCCGTGCCTGGTACGAGCAGCACCTCGACTTCCGGCTGTCCGACACGATGACCTTGCCGCACATGGGCGAGGTCATGCACTTCATGCGGATCAGCAGCCAGCACCACTCCATGGCCATCGCCAGCGGTCCGCACGCCTCCCTGCAGCACCTCTCCTTCGAGATGCGCGGCATCGACGAGTACATGCGCGGCTCCGGCCGCGTGATGCGCTCCGGCGCCCGCAAGATCTGGGGCCCCGGGCGGCACATGGCGGGCGACAACACCTTCACGTACTTCCTCGACCCGCACGGCAACACCGTGGAGTACACCACCGAGCTCGAAAAGCTGGACGAGGACACCTGGCACCCGCACATCTACGACCTGACGAAGCCCGAGAACGCCGACCAGTGGGGCACGTCCAACCCGATGAACGAGATGGTCGCCAAGGAGATGCTCAACGACGTCGACCGCGGCGTCTTCGTCGCTCCGCCGGTCTGACCCCATGACCCCGGGGGCTCGGCGCACTCCCCCACCCTGCCATGCCGCCGCGCCCCCGGCCTGTGTCAACCCACCCAGCTCCCTAGGACTGCCATGCGTTTCGCCACGTACGAACAGCACGGCCGCAGCCGTCTCGCCACCGTCGAGGACGACGGCGCCCTCTACCCCTGCCCCGGTACGGGTACCGGGACGCTTCTCGACCTGATCCAGGCGGGTCCCGAGGCTCTGCGCGAGGCGGGCAACGCAAGCCTGGACGTGCCGCGCGGCCCGAACGTATCCCAGGTGCGATTGCTGCCGCCGCTCCAGCCACCGTCCGTACGCGACTTCGTCACGTTCGAGGAACACGTCGAGGGTGTACGACGCAGCATCGACGGAGTCTCGGGCGCCCCGGACGCCTGGTACGACGCGCCCACCTTCTACTTCACCAACCCCTACGCGGTCATCGGCGCCCACGACGACGTCCCCGTGCCGCCCGGCAGCCAGGCAATGGACTTCGAACTCGAAGTCGCCGCGGTCATCGGCCGCGAGGGCCGCGATCTCACCCCCGAGCAGGCCCGCGACCACATCATCGGCTACACCATCTACAACGACTGGTCCGCCCGCGACCTCCAGTCCCGCGAGATGCAGGTCGGTCTCGGCCCCTGCAAGGGCAAGGACACCGCCACCACCCTCGGCCCCTACCTCGTCACCGCGGACGAGCTGGAGCCCTACCGCGACAGCGACGGATTCCTGCGCCTGGCGCTGACGGCCGAGATCAACGGCGAGGTCGTCGGGAAGGACCTGCTGTCCAACATGAGCTGGACCTTCGAGGAGATGACCGCATACGCCTCCAGGGGCACTTACGTACGCCCCGGCGACGTACTCGGCTCCGGCACCTGCGGCAACGGCGGCTGTCTCGCCGAACTCTGGGGCGTACGCGACCGCCAGGACCCGCCACCGCTCAAGCCCGGCGACACCGTCACCCTCACCGTCGAGGGCATCGGAACCGTCTCCAACACCGTGGTAGCCGGGGCCGCACCGGTGGCCGTTCCCCGCGCCCGTACGCGCCCGCGAACCCGCCCGTGAAGCGCGCGGCGGTGAGCAGGCTGGACAACAAGGTCGTCGTCACCGGGGCAGGGCGCGGTCGAGGCGCCGGCCCGGGTGGGAGCGACTGTGACCGCCACCGATGTGACACAGGCACCCGGCGGACCGCGTCATCCCCGGGTGGAGGAGTCCTCCTTGACCATCTACCGGCGCAACGACGACCAGGACTGAGGAAGGCGCCATGAAGAAACTCTCCGGCAAACGCGGACGTGTCGCCGTCATCGGCGCCGGCCCCGGCGGTATGGCCGCCGCACTCTCCGTCCACCAGGCCGGTCACGACGTCGCGCTCTTGGAGCGTTACCCGCACGCCAGACCCGCCGGCAACATCCTCAACCTGTGGCCGCCGCCCATCAAGGCGCTCGGGCTGCTCGGAGTGGACACCGAGGACCTGGGTGCGCCCTGTACCTCCGAGTTCCGCAACGCCCGTGGCCGCCGCCGGGTCCGCGCGGCCCTTCCGGAGCAGGTTGTCCGCGACTACGGCGGCGGCTTCATCGGCCTGCTGCGCCCCGAGCTGTACGAGCGGCTGCTCGACGCGCTGCCCGAGGGAGTCCTGCGGGTCAACCACAGGGTGGAGCGCGTCGAGCAGGACGAGAGCGGTGTTCGGCTGCACCTCGCGGACGGACGAGTCCATGAGGCGGACCTCGTGATCGGCGCGGACGGCATCGATTCCCTGGTCCGCCGCACTCTGTGGGGTGACAGCCCCAAGCGCGAGCACAACCTGCACATCTTCGGCGGCTACACCTTCGACGAGAGCGTCGAGACCGAGCCCGGGATGTGCGTCCTCTCCCACACCCGCACTGTGCAGGGCAGCTGGACCGCCATCCGCAACAAGGGACGTGACGGCCACCAGTGGTGGCTCCTCGAAGCATACGACGTACGCCGGGAGTTCACCGGAGACCTGCACTCGAACGCGACCAGCCTCGGCAAAGCCTTCGCCCGTCCGCTCCCCCAACTGATCGCCGCGACCGACCCCGCGCACGTTCAGCGCTGGGTGATCCGCGACCGCAAGCCGCTGAAGCAGTGGTCCAAGGGCCGCGCCACTCTCATCGGCGACGCCGCTCATCCCACGTCCCCGTACGCGGGGTACGGCGCCGGTATGGCCACCGAGGACGGCTACTTCATCGGCCGCCACCTGGCCGGGGTGGACCTGAGCGACTACGCCTCCGTCCGCCGGGCACTCGACGCCTTCGAAGCCCCACGCAAGCCGCACACCGCCCGGCAGTCCCAGCAGGCCTATGCCCTCGGGCAGGTCTTCCATCACGCGCCGCGCGCTCTGCGACCGATCCGGGACGCGATCCTGGACCACACCCCGCTGATGCAGAAAGTGGTCGGTGACTCGACCCCCAGCTCGATCCTCTCTCAGCTCGGTGAGATCGACCGGACCGAAGCCCGCTTCACCGAGCTCCTCAGCCTCGGTGAGACCCGCGACACCGCTTCCTGAGCCAGCCTTGACGCACGGCGGTCGACAAACCTCAGTACTGACGGGCCACCTGCCGTGCGGCGGGCAGGTTTCACCGGACGGCGGGCCCCCGGTCGGCCATCGGTGCGCGAGTGATGGCCGCACGAGCCGCCGCGCGCCCCCGGGCGACCGGACGGGGTCGACCTGGAGGTGCGCACCGACAACGGCCACACCTACACCATGACCGCCGACTGGCTGGTGGGCCGCGACGGCGCCCGCAGCACCGTGCGCGAGCAGCTCGGCCTGCGCCTCGCGGGGACCGCCTACGAGGGCCGGTACGTCATCGTCGACGTCGAGCCGAAGACCGACCGGCCCGCGCTGCGCCACGCCTGGTTCGACCCGCCGTCCAACCCGGCTCCACGCTGCTCATGCACCGGCAGCCCGACGACATCTGGCGCCTGGACTACCAGTTGCAGCCGGACGAGGATCCCCAACGGTCCGCCCGGGCGCCTCGTTCTTCGACTCCGCCCTGAGCTTCGGCATGATCCGCGGCGGCCACATCGACGTCACCGACGACGGCCTCGTCCTGCGCGCACTCGCGCCTGACGTCACGTTCGAACAGGTCCAGCGGGCAACCGGACCGGTCCCGACGGCCGGGTGGCCGGGTCGACGAGGCGACGAGGCGACGACCGGACGGCGCGCCGCGAGTTCCGCGTAGACCCGGGAGTCGGACCGCTCGGCGTTGAAGGGGCACCGGGGCGTTGTCGAGATGATCCGGGCCGGGAGGCCCAGGCCCTGCTCGTCCCACGTCCGCCGATGGTGGCCCGGCCGATGGGGCTCTCCTGCGCCGCACGAGCGACGTCAGGAGCACGACGTTTCTGCCGGAACAGCCCGGTTACCCATGGAGTGTCGTGCCGGCCTCACCGTGACCGCACCTGCCCAGGGAGTGCCGGAGAAAGCCGCAATACGGCAGCACCAGAAACGGAGCCTTCTCCATGGCCAGCCCGAAAGTGTCCGACTACATCCTCCAGCGCCTGCGCGACTGGGACGTCGACCATGTGTTCGCCTACGCCGGTGATGGCATCAACGGCCTGCTGGCGGCCTGGGGACGGGCAGAGAACAAGCCCAAGTTCGTCCAGGCACGGCACGAGGAGATGTCGGCTTTCCAGGCGGTCGGGTACGCGAAGTTCTCCGGCAAGGTCGGAGTGTGCGCGGCAACGTCCGGTCCCGGGGCGATCCATCTGCTGAACGGGCTGTACGACGCCAAGCTGGACCACGTTCCCGTGGTGGCGCTGGTCGGGCAGACGAACCGCAGCGCGATGGGCGGCTCGTACCAGCAGGAAGTGGATCTGCAGAGCCTGTACAAGGACGTCGCCTCGGAGTTCTGCGAGACGGCGATGGTGCCCGAGCAGCTGCCGAACCTGATCGACCGGGCGATGCGCACCGCGTACGCCAAGCGCACCGTCACCGCGATCATCCTGCCCGCCGACGTGCAGGAGCTGGACTACAGCCCGCCGACCCACGAGTTCAAAATGGTGCCGTCCAGCCTGGGGCTCGGGCGCTATGCGCCGGTGCCGTCCGACGAGGACGTCCAGCGGGCCGCCGACGTGCTGAACGCCGGCGAGAAGGTCGCCGTCCTGATCGGGCAGGGCGCCCGCGGGGCTCGCGCCGAGGTGGAACAGCTGGCGGACACGCTCGGCGCCGGGGTGGCCAAGGCGTTGCTGGGCAAGGACGTACTGCCGGACGACCTTCCCTACGTGACCGGCGCCATCGGGCTGCTGGGCACCCGCCCCTCCTACGAGCTGATGCGGGACTGCGACACCCTGCTGATGATCGGCTCCAGCTTCCCGTACACGCAGTTCATGCCGGAGCTGGACCAGGCGCGGGCGGTGCAGATCGACATCGACCCGCACATGATCGGCCTGCGGTATCCCTTCGAGGTCAATCTCGTCGGCGACGCCCGCGAGACGCTGGGACGTCTGCTCCCGCACCTGCGCCGCAAGAACGACCGCACGTGGCGCGAGGGCATCGAGAAGAACGTCTCCCGCTGGTGGGAGGTCATGCAGCGCCGCGCCGCCGTGGACGCCGACCCGATCAACCCCGAGTACGTCGTGCACGCCCTGGACGGCAAGCTGCCCGACGATGCCATCATCAGTGCCGACTCCGGCTCCGCCGCCAACTGGTACGCCCGCCACCTGCGCCTGCGCGGCCGGATGCGCGGCTCGCTCTCCGGCACCCTGGCGACGATGGGGCCGGGCGTGCCGTACGCCATCGGTGCGAAGTTCGCCCACCCCGACCGGCCGGCGATCGCCCTCGTCGGTGACGGCGCGATGCAGATGAACGGCATGATGGAGATGGTGACGGCCGCCAAGTACTGGCAGGAGTGGTCCGATCCGCGGCTGATCGTGGCCGTGCTGAACAACCACGACCTCAACCAGGTCACCTGGGAGATGCGGGCCATGTCCGGCGCCCCGCAGTTCGAGGAGTCGCAGGCCCTCCCGGACCTCCCCTACGCCGAGATCGCGCAGCGCATGGGCCTGGACGGGGTACGGGTGGAGAAGCCCGAGCACGTCGAGGCCGCGTGGGACCGGGCCCTGGCCGCCGACCGGCCCATCGTCATCGACTTCCGCACCGACCCGGCCGTCCCGCCCATCCCTCCGCACGCCTCGCTCGACCAGATCGAGGCCGCGGCCTCCGCGATCCTGCACGGCGACAGCGACCGCGGTTCCATGATCAGGCAGGGAGTCAAGGCCAAGGTGCAGGAGATGCTGCCCGGCAGCCGGCACCGCCACGAACGCCCCGGTGCCGGGCCGCACGACAGCACGGAAGAGAACAAGTGACGTGGTCGGCACGATCGGGCGGATCTCGTCATCGGGCACGCCGCCTTCGGCGTCCCCGCCGCCCATGACTGCATGAGCCGGGCCGTACGCAACACCGGGCGCCCCGGGCATCGCGGTCGGCGCGTCTCCGCGGTCGACACCGCCTTGAGGGACCTCAAGGCGGTGTCGACCGCTCGGCCTGCCTCCGGTGCGGCTGCTGGGCGCAGCCCGCGGTGTCACCCGCTGTGACGGGGTCACGGTCTGGCTGCGCGCCGCCGCCGTCGCCGAGTCGCTCGGCCTGCGCCTCTCGGCCCACTGTGCCCCGCACCCGCACGCCCACGTCGCCGCCTCGGTGCCCCACACGCCGGATCCGCTGACCGGGACCGGGACCGGGCAGAGACTCGCGTCACCGGCGACGGTGTGCTCCTACCCGCGTAGGCGTCGGCGCCATGCCCTCGCCAGCACTGTCAGCCCTGCGACGGCCGCACCGGCCGCAGCCGGCCGAAGCAGAGCCCGTGGTCCGGGTGACGCGGGGCGCTCAGGCTCGGCCTCATCGCCCCGCAGGGCCGCCGCCAAGATCTCGGCCAGGTGCAGCGGAGTGCGTCCGGTGCCGGCCTGGTCGACCTGCGTACGGCAGCTGAAGCCGTCCGCGAGAACCGGCGTCGCGTCGTCCGCCTCCCGCACGGCGGGCAGCAGCCCGGCCTCGGCGCAGGCCATGGACACGTCGTAGTGGCCCTTCTCGAAGCCGAAGTTGCCGGCCAGTCCGCAACAGCCGGCGTCCAGCACGTCGGCGTCGACCCCCGCGCGTTCGAGAACCTTCCGGTCGGCTTCGAAGCCCATGATCGCGTGCTGGTGGCAGTGCCGCTGGACCACCGCGCGGGCGTCGACAGCCGGTGGCTGCCAGTCCTCGGCGCGTTCGACGAGGAGTTCGGCCAGGGTCCGGGTCTGCTTGCGCAGGCGTTCCACATCCGGGTCCTCGGGCAGCAGTTCGGCCGCGTCCGCGCGGAAGACGGCCGTGCAACTGGGCTCGAGGCCCACCACGGGTGTGCCCCGGCGCAGGTCATCGCGCAGCACGTCGAGGGTGTGGCCCAGGACCCGCTTGGCGACGTTCAACTGCCCGGTGGAAATCCAGGTCAGGCCGCAGCACACCGCCGTGTCGGGCACTGTGACGCGGAACCCCGCCGCTTCCAGGACCTCCACGGCAGCCCGGCCGATCGCCGGGTGGAAGTGGTCGGTGAAGGTGTCGGGCCACACCACGACCTCGCCGCGATGCCCCGTGCCGCGCGGCCCGCCGCGCTCGCGCCACCACTGGGTGAAGCGCTGTTCGGCGAAGACGGGCACGTCCCGTTCGAGTGCGACGCCGCCGAGCGCCTTGGCCGCGCGGGCGGCCCAGGGCACGGAGGCCAGCGCGTTGACGGTACGCGGGGCGAACGAGACGGCGCGGGCCACCGCCGGCAGCCAGCCCATCGAATAGTGCGCGAGGGGCCGCAACCGGCCCTTGTAGTGGTGATGCAGGAACTCCGCCTTGTACGTGGCCATGTCGACGTTGACCGGACAGTCCGTCTTGCAGCCCTTGCAGGCCAGGCAGAGGTCGAGTGCGTCGTGCACCTCGGGGGACCGCCAGCCGTCCGCGACCGGCGAGTCGTCGCCGCCTCGCACCATCTCGAACAGCAGCCGCGCCCGGCCCCGGGTGGAGTGCTCCTCCTCGCGGGTGGCCCGGTAACTCGGGCACATCACACCGCCCTCCAGGGAACGGCACTTCCCGACGCCTACACAGCGAGCTGCGGCCTTGCTGAACTTTCCGTCGTCGTGGGGGAAGGAGAAGACGGTCTCCGGCTCCCAGGGCCGATGGCCGGCGCCCAGCCGCAGGTTCTCGTCGAGCCCGTACGGCAGGACGACCTTGCCGGGGTTCATCCGGTTGCCGGGGTCGAACAGTCCTTTCAGCCGCTGGAACGCCTCGATCAGTTCGGTAGCGAACATCCTCACCAGCAGCTCGCCCCGCGCCTGGCCGTCCCCGTGCTCGCCGGACAGCGATCCGCCGTAGGAGACCACCAGGTCGGCCGCCCTCTCGACGAACGCCCGCATCCGGGCGACGCCCTCTTCGGACGCCAGGTCGAAGGGGACGCGGGTGTGGACGCAGCCATGGCCGAAGTGCCCGTACACGGAAGGGTGTCCGTAGTCGAACTCCTCGTACAGCTGCTTGAGGTCGCGCAGGTAGTCGCCGAGTCGCTCCACCGGCACCGCTGAGTCCTCCCAGCCCGGCCAGGTGTCGGGCTCGCCGGGGACATGGGCGGTGGCGCCGAGGCCGGACTCCCGCACCAGCCACAGCTCGTGGACGTGCTGCTCGTCGTCGTACCAGGTGTGGTCGACGTCGTCGGGCCTGGCGTCGATCAGCGACTTGGCCCTGGTCCTGACCTCTTCTCGCGTGTCACCGGTGAACTGCACCATCAGGTACGCCCGCCCGTCGGGCAGTTGCTCCAGCGCCTGCGCGTTGAGGTGTTTCACCCGCTGGAAGTGGACCAGCTGGTGATCGACGCCCTCCAGGGCGGCCGGCCCGTGCCGCAGAACGGCCGGCACATGGTCGGCCGCGGCGCAGATGTCCTGGTAGCCGAGCACCACCAGAGCGGTGTGCCTGGGCACGGGCACGAGTTCCAGTTCCGCGTGCAGGACGGTGGCCAGCGTGGACTCGGAGCCGGTGAGCAGTCCGGCGACGTCGAAGCCCTGTTCGGGAAGCAGCGAGTCGAGGTTGTAGCCCGACACCCGCCGCGGGATGTCGGGGTAGCGCTCGCGCACGAGGTCGGCGTACCGGTCCCGCAGGGCCACCAGACCCCGGTACAGCTCCGCCCGGCGCCCCTCAGCAGTGATCAGGTCGTCCAACTCGGCGTCGTCGGTCCTGCCGGCCCATATCCGCAGACCGTCGTAGGTGAGGATCTCGAGGCGGTGCAGGTTGTCGACGACCTTGCCGTACGCCTGGGCCGTCGATCCGCAGGAGTTGTTGCCGATCATCCCCCCGATGGTGCAGTTCGGGTGGGTGGCCGGCCTGGGCCCGTACTGCAGACCGTACTCGGACAACTGCCGGTTCAGGTCGTCCAGGACGATGCCCGGCTCGACCACGCAGCGCCGGTTCTCCGGGTCCACCGACACCAGTCGATTGCAGTACTTGCTCCAGTCCAGGACCACCGCGGTGTTGCAGCACTCCCCCGCCAGACTGGTGCCACCGCCCCGGGACAGCAACGGTGCCCCGTGCTCCCGGCACACCGCCACCGCTTCCTGGGCCGCCTCCACCGTCCGCGGAAGGACCACTCCGACGGGCACCTGCCGGTAGTTCGAAGCATCCGTCGAGTACGCCGCACACGTGCCGGTGTCGAACCGGACCTCACCGTCCACCCGCGCTCGCAGATCTCGTTCGAGGGCATCGGTGTCGATGTCGGCACCGTCGTCGGCCACCGGACGGCGAGCCACGGGCATGGGCAATTCGACCGGACGCATGCACCATCCTCCACTGCACAATCGACGGACATGGGCATCCGCGCCGCCGCGTCCCGGCAGGGGCTGACGACCAGGGCGGGACTCACCGGGCGATGACGTCTTCCCCAGGGCCCATGACGTGGTCCTTCCTCATTCGTGGTCACACGGCATTCGTGGTCACACGGCCCTGACTGGGTATCCCCGCCCCTTCACGCCCAAACAGAAGGCAGGGCCCTCCACTCACACGCCCCGCGCCGTGCGCGTCACCGCGTGGCGAGGACACGATTCGATTCCGCGAACGGGGCGGATCTGATGTTCTGAGGCACGAGGCGGCTACGCGGGTGTCGTCACCGCCCCGAAGAGCAGGGGCGCCCAGTGCCCGCTGGTCACCGGCACCGGCTATTCCGCCTGTTTGGCGCCGGATCGGCCGCCTGGGCGGGTGTGGACGTACAGCTTGCGGCGGTCACCGACGTCCAGATGCTGTGGAATCGGGAACTCGTAGCGCACGGGGCGGCGGTGGTCGGCCAACTGCCGTACGGGGTTGTAGACACGGTTGAACTTCCACAGCATGCGGGCGAAGTTGGTCTGGCCTCGGGCGAGGTTGCCGCCCAGGATGCGCAGGGCGCCCGCCGCGGTCCGCAGTCCCAGGTGCTTGCGGTTGATGATCGCCTGGGTCTTCACCAGTTCGCGGTAGAAGGCGTCCAGGGGCAAGGCGGTGGGCACCACGGCGTGCTGGATGTCGAACAGCCGGTAGTCACGGGTGGTGAGCCTGCGGGATTCGGTGTGCCAGATCTCCGTTCCCGGGTAAGGCGTCATCACCGTCAGGTGCACGATCTCCGGGACGGCCAGGGCGAAGTCCCGGACGACGCGGAAGCGTTCCTCGTCCCACGCCGGGTCCACGATGAGGTTGATCGCCACGTTGATGCCGAGCCTGCGTGCCACCTCCAGGGCCCGGAAGTTGTCGTCGGGGCTGACCCGCTTGCGGTACAGGTCCAGTCCCTCGGCGTCGATGGCCTCCATGCCGAGGAACATGTACTTCAGACCGAGCCGGGTCCAGCGCCGGAAGACCTCTTCGTTGCGCAGCAGGACGTCGCTGCGGGTCTCCAGGTAGTAGTGCTTGCGGATCCTGCGGCGTTCCAGTTCGGCGGCGATGGCGTGCCCGTGTTCCGGGCGGATGAAGGCGACATCGTCGACGATGAACACGTTCGGCTCCCGGATGCCCGCCATCTCGGCACCGGCCGCCTCGGGGGAGGCTTTGCGGTAGCTGCGGCCGTAGAAGGTCCAGGCGGAGCAGAAGGAGCAGTCCCACGGGCAGCCCCGGGTGAACTCGATCGACGCGCACGGGTCCAGTTCCCCGATGAAGTACCTGCGCCGGTGGCGCGTCAGGTCACGCGCCGGCAGAGGACTGTCGATGCTGTGCAGCATCCGTGGCTCGGGCCCGCGGCCCGCCGGCGTGACGACCCCGGGGACCCCCTCCACCCCGCCGTCACGCACCGCTTCCAGCAGCGGTACCACGGCCGTTTCCCCTTCGCCGCGGACCACCGCGTCCACGGCCCCTTCGGCCTGGGCGAGCACCTCTTCCGCCACGAAGGACACGCTGTGCCCGCCGAAGAAGACGAAACAGTCGGGGGCGGTGCGCTTGGCCGCGTGGGCGAGATGGATCGCCTCGGGGATGTTGGCCAGGTAGTTCAGGGACACACCGAGGGCGTCGGGGCGGAAGGAGGTGAACTCGCGGGCCAGTTCCTTCACGCCGGCCACCTGAAGATCCACGATCCTCACCTCGTGGCCGGCGTCGCGGGCCGCGCCGGCCACCCGCTCCAGACCGAGGGGCTCCAGGCGCAGGAAGATCTCCGAGTACATCAGGGCGCTGGGGTGGACGAGAAGCAGGCGCATGGTCACCTCGGTGAAGGGGACGGGAGGACCGCCGGCCGGTAGCGGCCAGGGGGGTGCACGGGAGAGCGGGCCGGAGCCACAGGCCGCCGAAAGGCCGAGGGGGCGGTTCCCCCTCGATCAGCGTTCACAGCCGTTCACCAGCCCGGCTGCGGCCATGGTTTTGCACGTCAGTGAACCGAAGGCCGGCAACGCGGTGACCGCCGCTGTCTCCGGGGCGCCACGGAGGACGAACACCGGGCCGTACGCCTCGCGGACGGGGTGACCGCGCACGCCGCCCCGCGTCCCGCCGTCGCCCTCGGGCAGGTACGGAATCCGCGAGAGCAGCGATCCGGGTTCGCCCCGATGCGCCGCAGATCACCCGGCCCGGAACCTGGGCCTCGAGGCTTGGAAGGATGACCGCTCCGGGCCCCTTGGCGTCGGTCTCGGCCATACCTCTCCCTCGTACGTGGGACAGCACCTCCATCCTGGCGGCCGTCCGTCACCGATGTCCTGCCCGGGCGCCCGGACGGGTGAGCGGCCCGTCGGCACGGGCACTCGTCACGCTTGCGGGCCGACGTCCCGGACGGTGCGGCGGCGGTGGGGTGGGCGGTGCTGGTGCGCTCCCTGGTGAAGGGACCGCCCTGCGGTCAGTCCCTCGCCCGGCCCAAGGAGTGACGTCCGACGACGGCAGGCGGGCATGCGTTACGGAGGCGCCGCGTGCGCTGCCAGAACACTTCAGGAACGAGGCGGCATGAACGTGTGGACAAGGACATCGGGGCCGTGGCGAAGGGCGGTCGTCTTCCTCATGGCGGGCTGCCTCGCGGCGATGTGGGGAGCGACGGGATGCGGCAGTACGGAGAACGGGTACAACCCGCCGGGTGCCAACGCCCGTGTCGGACCGGTCCTGATCCGTTACGCGCACATCGCCGAACCCTCTGACGGCCCGTGGGAACCGGGCGACGACGCACCCTTCTACCTCTGGCTGTTCAACCAGGGACAACGCGAGGACAGGCTGCTGGGCGCGGAGACGACCGCCGCACGCTCCGTGGACATCGTGAGCTCGGACGGCACGCCACGAGGCCCGGTCGGACTGCCCACCGGGAATCTCGTCGAACTGGAGGAAGGGCGCGCCCACCTGCTGCTCAGGGACCTGCGTCAGCAGATCCGGGGCGGGGACTACGTGTGGGTCACCCTGCGCTTCGAACGAGCCGGCGAGGTCGCGCTGCAGGTGCACTCCCAGATCCCCACCTACGTCGACGACGACGCCACCGACGCACCGGGACTGACATCTCCCTCACCGGCCGAATGAGCCCACGAGGCAGGGACCGCGGGCAACGGGTTCGCGCTCACCCACCGAAGTTCCCGTGCCACCTGGGGAAGGTCTCATTCGGGCGGCGATGTCCCCGTCCTGGCCAGGCGCTCCGCCCCGTCCCGTCATCCCGGTACCTCACAGAGCCCGGCCCCACCTCACCTCTTCCGGTCGACAGCCGAGCGCCGGAGGACGGACCCTGAAGAGAGGACGTACGGCGACGGTTCGTTGAGTAAAGGGGGCCACGGCGATGGAATGGTGGATCTGGCTCATCATCGCTCTCGCGATCCTCCTGGCTGTCGGCGTCTTCGTGCTGTCACTGCAGGCACGGCGCCGCTCCGGCGGTGTCATAGCCCAGGGCCGCCGGCCTCGGCAGGGAGAAGGGCGGAAGCCGTGACCGTCTACATGCGAGCCAGCGCGATCACGAAGAAGCCAGTGGTCACCCTGGCGGGGGAAGACCTCGGGCAGGTCAAGGACCTCGTCTTCGACCCCTCGACGGGCAGCATCCGATGCTTCACCCTCTCAGGCCGCGGCCTGCTGGCGGGGCCCCTGCACCGTGCCCTGCTGTGGGAGAAGGTCCATGCCCTGGGGCCGCACGCGGTCATGGTGCGCGACGAGAGCACGCTGGAGGAGGACGACACGGCCGCCCGGTCGGGCGCGAAGGAGCCGGGCGGCGGAAACGTGCTGGGTGTGGCCGTCGTGACCCGCGGGGGCGCCCGTCTGGGTACCATCACCGACGCCATCGTCGGGATGGGAAGAACACCGGTGGTGGCGGGCTACGAGATAGAAACCGCTGAGCAACGCCGCGTCCTGCTGCCGGTGCCGGGACCGGTCACCGTCTCCGGCGAACGGGTCCTTGTGCCGGACGCCACCGCACAGCACAGCGCGGGTGACCTGGGAGGGTTCGGTGCCGCCGCGGAGAGCCTGCGCAACCGTCTCGAGCACGACCCGCAGGAGGGCCGCTGATGCTGTTCACCCAGGCCCGGGACAGGGCCGTCATGGACCTCGCGACAGCCGAGACGGTCGGGACGGTCTCCGCGTGCACGGTCGCACCGTCACCAGCGCGGATCTCCGGACTGCGCCTGAGGACCGAGGGCCGCGGACACCGCACCCTGGACTGGAACAACGTCCAGTCGTTCGGCCCGGACGCTGTCGCCGTCGAAGAGGCAGGCCTCATCCGCGACGAGAAGAACATCGACCCCGCCGACCACGCCCACGCGGCACACGACCCCATCGGGAAACCCCTGCTGACCGAAACGGGTCTCGACAAGGGCACCGTGCACGATGTCGAGTTCGACGAGCGCTCAGGACGCATCGGCTACCTGCTGACCGACGAAGAGCAGATCCCCGGCGACCAGCTCCTCGGAGTGGGCAGCTACGCGGTTGTCGTCGCCGCCCCGCAATAGGAGAAACCGCAGGCTTCCTGGTCCTGCTTCGCTTGACGTCCGGTTCGCTCACAGGGTCCGGCCCCGCCAGACGGACGAGGAGCTCAGCCAGGAGGTGACCCGGCTGATGTCCGAGGACGTGACGATCCCGACCAGGCGGCTGCCTTCCAGGACGAGGGCGCGGTGGGCGGAGCTGGCCTGCAGCTCGGGCACCAGCCGGGCCAGCGGGTCGTCGGGACGGGGGGTCGGCAGGTCCTCGACCGGCGTCATCACGCGGGTGACGGGGGTGGACGCGCGCTCGGTCTCCGGGACCGAGTCGGCGCCCTTGAGGGTGACCAGGCCGGCCGCGGCGTCCCCGTCGTCGACGACGGGAAAGGCCGAGTGACGGTAGCGATACCGCGGGTCGGCGAGGAACTCGCCGACGGTCGTGGTGGCCGGGACACTCACCGGATCGGTCGTCATCGCGTCTCTCACCGGGATTCCGCCCAGCAGTTCACGCAGTCGTGCCTGGCCGCCTTCCATCGTTGCCATCGCGAGGACGAACCAGCCGATGACCACCAGCCAGACCCCGCTGAAGAGGGCCCCGACGAGGACGAGGTACAAGCCGAGACCGACCAGCGCCCACCCCAGCAGCCGGCCCGCGCCCGTGGCCACGACGGTGGCGCGCAGCGGACTGCCGGTCTTCCACCACACGATCGCTCGTAGCAGCCGGCCCCCGTCGAGCGGCGCGGCGGGCAGGGTGTTGAAGACGGCCAGCAGGATGTTGATCCCCGCCAGCCAGGCCAGCGCCGCCACCATGAGCCCGGCGTCGGACACCCCGCCCAGCAGCCCGGCCGCCAGAGCGAACACCCCGCCGAGCAGCAGGCTGACCAGCGGGCCTACGCCGGCGATACGCAGTTCCGCTCCCGGGGTGGACGCCTCGCTCTTGAGCCGGGCGACCCCTCCGAGGAGCCACAGGGTGATGTCGTCCACGGCCACACCGTTGCGACGGGCCACGACGGCGTGGCTGACCTCATGAGCCAGCAGCGACAGCAGGAAGACCACCGCGGTCAGCGATGAGGCCGACCAGTACTGCCATGCCGGGCGATCCGGATGATCCTCCGGGAAGCGGCCCTGAGCCAGCCCTACCAGGATCAAGACGAAAATGACCAGGACGCTCCAGTGCACGCCTACCCGAACACCGGCCAGGCGGCCCAGGGAGAACGTAGCCCGCACGGCAGCCACCTCACTCGTCCAGCCCTGGGGGGCGCCGCCGGGTGACGCCGACCACCGAGGAGACGAGGTTCCGCCATCACATCGGGCAGGCGCCCACGGCCAGGGACCGGCGTACGCGCATCGACATCCGCGGTCGACAGCGGTGGGGTGCCACCCGGGCACGAGGGGGAGGTGGACTGCCACCACTGCTTCCCCCCGGCCCGGATGGCCCTGTCCATCCCAGGTCACCCTCCCGCCAGGGACGAAACCTCAGCGGACCTCAGCGAGCGAAGGGGAGCACAGGCCCTCGGCCCGCGACCAGCATGAGAGGTAGCAGGATGTGGAGGCGACTCGCGTCGGCGGGGCGGGCCGTCTTGCCCCAGGTTCCTGGGGCGACCGCCTTCCAGCAGGACCGGTCACGACCGTCCGCACGGCGTTCCTGGGGTTGTCCTCGGCGTCTGGCCGCCTCATCGCGGTCCAGCGCTGGGGCGGTGGTCCGGAGCGGGTTTGTCCGCACCCCGCACGTGTTACTCGCACACTCGTCCAAGCCCTCCGTCTTGGACGACACCACAACGCTGGAGGTCCCCATGACCACTGCCGTGAAGGACATGCTCGACACCTACCCCGCCGACCTGGGCCAGGTGGACCGCGAGAAGCTCGCCCGCTGCATCGAGGAGTGCATCGCCTGTGCCCAGGCATGTACCGCGTGCGCGGACGCCTGCATGTCGGAGGAGATGGTCAGCGAGCTGACCAAGTGCATTCGCACCAACGCGGACTGCGCCGACATCTGCAACGCCACGGCCTCGGTGCTCTCCCGCCACACCGGTTACGACGCCAACGTCACCCGGGCGATCCTCCAGGCGTGCGCCACCGTCTGCGAAGCCTGCGGTGACGAGTGTCAGCGCCACGCCGACCAGCACGACCACTGCCGCGTCTGCGCCGAGGCATGCCGCCGCTGCGAACAGGCATGCAACGAGCTGATCACCGCTCTGGGCTGACGCGTGCAGAAGTGACCAGGCTGACCAGCGGCCTCGGCCAGCGATACGCAGCCCGCCGGAGGGGCTGCGTCTGTGTACTGCCCTGAGCCGGGCCGGTCCCGTCCCGCAGCCACAGGGTGACGTCGGCACAGGAACCCTCGGCACGCCCGGCGCCCCGCATTCCCGCGCGCCGTCGTTGTGTTCCGGGCAGGACTGAGGGGTACACGGTCAGCCTCCAGCGAGTACCACGAGTACCAGGGCAACGACTCCGTCGAGGAGATGAGCCAGATGATCGTCCTCGGATTGCTCCTCCTGGCAGCCACAGGGGCCTTCACCGGCCTGGTGATCGCCGACAACCTCTCCGGCGGGCCCGAGTACACCGTGTCCGTACTCGGCCAGGACATCGCCACCATGAACGCGCTGGCCATCTTCTGCTCCGGCCTGGCCCTCGCACTGATCTTCGCCCTGGGACTCAGCACGGCAAGCACAGCCGTCCATCGCCACCGCAAGCACCCTCGCTACACGACTCCCCCTGGCACCCCCGACCACTGACGTAGAGGGCCGTCCGGCCGCCACGCGGAGGAACCGGCGAACCGACCGGGGCCGTTACCCACGCGCTCACCGCACTGAGCGTTCCAAAGCACCCCGGTGATCGGAAACCCACTGACAGGCCGCCTGGACTTGCCTCACCGTCCGTGCGTCACGGAGCCGGATCATGGCGGCGTCACCCGCATCGGCCTGGGTCTCGATGCCCCGCCGGCACCGGTCCTGCCACCACAGGATGGTGGACACGAGACGTTGCCGGTCCGCCAACTCGTAGCTGTCGACGATCAGCCTCATGCGTCGGGCCACCTCGTCGACGTCGGTGACCGAAGGGCCCAGAGAGGTCCGCGTCCGGCCCGCTCGGCCAGGACCTCCTCCGCCCTGGTCACGCGCAGGGCTCCGCCCTGGTCACGGAAGCCCGACGAGCGCGTCCGCATGCGGGCGGGAGACCGGTGGTGTCAGCCGGTCACCCCCGCGCACCGGCACCCCTGACATGTTTTGCATACTGCAAACGTGAGGAAGGGGAAGCAATGAGCGCCATCCCGGCATCCGAGGACGGGAAGCCCGCAGCCGCTGCCGCGACGTCCGTCCCCGCGTCTTCGCGGGGGTTCGCGGGCCTGCTCTCCCCGTCCTGGGGCCTGATGGCACTGGCCTTGGTGATCGGCGCCGGAGCCGGTGCGGGCTCGATCGTCTTCCGGTGGTGCATCTCGGCCTTCACGCACCTCTTCACCGGTCACGCCGACTACGCCGCCACCCCTGGCGCCCCCCATCCGCACCTGCCCTGGCTGGGCCCGTACTTCGTGCTGCTCGCACCGGTGGTCGGCGGCCTGCTGTACGGGCCGCTGGTCAATCGGTTCGCCAAAGAGGCGCGCGGGCACGGGGTACCGGAGGTGATGCTGGCGGTCGCGCAGCGCGGCGGGCGGATCAGCCCCAAGGTCGCGGTGGTGAAGACGCTGGCCTCCGCACTGACCATCGGCTCGGGCGGCTCGGTGGGCCGGGAGGGGCCGATCGTGCAGATCGGCTCGGCGCTCGGCTCGACGCTGGGTCACGTGACCAAGGCGGCCGAGGGCCGGATGAAGCTCCTGGTCGCCTGCGGCGCGGCGGGCGGCATCGCTGCGACCTTCAACGCCCCGCTGGCCGGGGTGTTCTTCGCCATGGAGCTGATCCTGGGCACCTTCAGCGTCGAGGCGTTCGGAGCGACGGTGCTGGCCAGTGTCACCGCGAGCGTGATCGGGCGGGCCGCCTTCGGTGACGTGGCGTTCCTCGATCTGCCGGACTTCCGCGTCGAGCACCTCGTCCAGTACGGCCTGTTCGCTCTGCTCGGCATCGCCGCCGCTGTGGTCGGAGTGGGCTTCTCCCGGTTTCTGTACCTGGTCGAGGACGCCTGCGACTGGCTCTGGCGCGGCCCTGAGTGGCTGCGCCCGGCAGTCGGCGGGCTGGCGCTCGGCCTGGTGCTGCTGGCCCTGCCGGAGATGTACGGCGTCGGCTACCCGGTGCTGCAGAAGGCCACCGAAGGCGGCTACGCGATCGGTTTCCTGCTGGTGCTCCTGGTCGGCAAGATGCTGGCGACCAGCCTGACCATCGGTATCGGCGGCTCGGGCGGGGTGTTCGCGCCCAGCCTGTTCGTCGGGGCGATGCTCGGTACGGCCTACGGCACCGGCGTCCACGACCTGCTGCCCGGCACGGCCGGCGCGGTGGGCGCCTACGCGCTGGTCGGCATGGGCGCCGTCTTCGCCGGAGCGTCCCACGCACCGATCACCGCGGTGGTCATCCTCTTCGAACTCACCGGCGAGTACGCGATCATCCTGCCGCTGATGCTGGCGATCGTCCTGTCCACAGCGGTCAGTCGCCTCCTGTCGGCGGACACCGTCTACACGCTCAAGCTACGCCGCCGCGGCGTCGACCTCGACGGCCCTGCCCGCGGCGCGCGGATCGGCGCCCAGCGCGTCGGCACCGTCATGGAACCGCTGCCGGCCCCCCTGCCCTCGTCCACGGAGCTCCAGGACGCCGCAGATCTGCTGAGCCTGTCCGCGCACGCTGCGCTCCCCGTGGTGGACGACGCCGGAGACTACGTCGGGATCGTCACCGCCCAAGCGGTCGCCGAGGCACTCGCGGAACAGCCGGAGACGGCGCCCTCACGGGTCGGCCGGCTCGCCGAGACACCCCCGCTCGTCACCATGGACCAGTCCCTCGCGCAGGCCCTGCATGCGCTGCTCTCGGCTCCGGGCACCGGAGTGCCGGTCCTCGACTCGGCGCAGGGCAAGCCGATCGGCTGGCTCAGTCACCACAGCGCACTGCGCGCGGTCCACGCCGCGGCCGCCCCGCGATGACGTCTCGCCCCTGCCCGATCCGCCGTCCACGTCACCGGGTTCGACCAGCGCTCCGTCGCCTTGGACATCACCGCCCCCTGCGCGCGGGCTGGAAGCTCACTCTCCGCAGAGTGCGCGGGTCGAGGCGCGAGCGGACTTGCGCGACCCTCACCGGCGGCACCTCGCCCGGTGACCGGGACGACGGGAGCGCGTTCGGTCCGGGCTGGTGACCGGCTGGGCGCGAGCGGCGTCCGCGCAGGCGGTTTGTCCGCTCCCTCACCGTCTACCTGGTCCGCCAGGGCACCCTCGACGACTACGTCTACCTGGAGCACGGCGCCCACTACGCCATCGGTGCCCTCGCCACGATCCTGCTGATCACCATCCAGCACCAGATCAGCGAGATCATCACCGGCCTGATCGGCGTCGTCCTGATCGCCGCGTC
Organism: Streptomyces sp. NPDC033136; assembly: GCF_055578235.1. Lineage (NCBI taxonomy): Bacteria > Bacillati > Actinomycetota > Actinomycetes > Kitasatosporales > Streptomycetaceae > Streptomyces > Streptomyces sp. NPDC033136. Next base: position 74,370 of record NZ_JBVIPD010000016.1, on the reverse strand, counting down.
CTTCCTCGCCTCCGTCCGCCGCAACAAGGCGCTCGCGGCGGAGGGACGGGGCGCTGCCGCGGACGACAGGACAAAGGTCCCATCCGGGGCGTGACCAGCCGGCGGACTGGTCGGCCCTTTCCGCTGCCGGGTGCCGTGAAAGGTCCGGGGGCGTGGGAGGGCGGAGGGGACGCACGCGTTCATCCCCCCGCCCTCCTCCCTTACGTACCGGAGGTTTTGCCTCTAGTCTCACTCTGCTTACGAGTTACCGGCCAGTTAACAACTCTTTGGATGGGCGCACCCGGGCCCGGAGGTAGATGTGAGTTCCGCGCAGTCAGTTCTTGGCAACCGCCCCGTTTCGGTGGCGCACCTCTTCCTCTCGAGAGTCGAGGCCACACCCGACCGGGAGGCCTACCGCTATCCAGCGGCGGCCGGCGACGGTGCTTCGGGAACCGAGCAGTGGCACTCTCTGACCTGGGCGCAGACCGCCGAGCGGGTCAAGATGATCGCGGCCGGGCTTCTCGCGCTCGGGGTGCGGCCCGAGGAGCGGGTGGCGATCTCCTCCTCCACCCGCGTGGAGTGGATCCTGGCCGACATGGGCGTCATGTGCGCGGGCGCCGCCGCCACCGCCGTCTACCCCAGCACCGACGCCGACGAGACGGCGTACATCCTCGCCGACTCCGGCAGCCGGGCGATCTTCGTCGAGAACGACGCCCAGCTGGCCAAGGTGGTCTCCGAGACCGACCGCCTGCCCGGCCTCCGCCACGCGATCCTCTTCGATCCCGGAGCCGACGCGGATCCCGTGGAAGGGCTGGAGGTCCTGTCTCTCGCCGAGTTGGAGAAGCGCGGCACCGCGTACCTGGAGGAGCACCCTGACGCCGTCGAGGCGGCGGTCCGCGCGATCGAGCGGGAGCAGCTCGCGACCCTCATCTACACCTCCGGCACGACCGGCCGCCCGAAGGGCGTGCGCCTGGTCCACGACTGCTGGTCGTACCAGGGCGTCGCCCAGGAGGTCAGCGGGCTGCTGCGCCCCGAGGACGTGCAGTTCCTCTGGCTGCCGCTGTCCCACGTCTTCGGCAAGGCCCTGATCTCCGGCCAGATCAGGACCGGACACGTAATGGCCGTGGACGGGCGCGTCGACCGCATCATCACCAACCTGCCCGCCGTCCGGCCCACCGTGATGGCGTCCGCACCGCGGATCTTCGAGAAGGTCTACAACGGCATCGCGAGCAGGGCGAGGGCCGAAGGCGGCGCCAAGTACAAGATCTTCCTCTGGGCGGCGCAGGTCGCCCGCGACTACGCCAGGGCACAACAGGACGCCGTGGCGGCGGGGGGGAGCAGCCGGGTGCCCTTGTGGCTCTCCGTGCGGCACGCCCTCGCCGACCGGCTGGTGTACCGCAAGATCCGCGCGGCCTTCGGAGGCAATCTGCGCGGCAGCGTCTCGGGCAGCGCCGCCCTCGCCCCCGACATCGGCTACTTCTTCGCCGGGGCCGGCGTGCCCGTCCTCGAGGGCTACGGCCTGACCGAGACCAGCGCCGCCTGCACCGTCAACCCCGCCGACGACCTCCGCGTGGGCACGGTCGGCAAGCCCCTGCCCGGGACCGAGGTCCGCATCGCGGAGGACGGCGAGATCCTCCTCAGAGGCCCCGGAGTCATGCGCGGCTACCACAATCTTCCGGAGAAGACCGCCGAGGTGCTGGAGAGCGACGGCTGGTTCCACACCGGCGACATCGGCGAGGTCGACAAGGACGGCTTCGTGCGGATCACGGACCGCAAGAAGGACCTGTTCAAGACCTCGGGTGGCAAGTACGTGGCCCCCACGGAGATCGAGGGGCGTTTCAAAGCCGTCTGCCCGTTCGTCAGCAACATCCTGGTCATCGGCAACGGCCGCAACTTCTGCACCGCCCTGATCGCCCTCGACGAGACCGTCATCATGGAGTGGGCGGCATCCCACGGCCTCGGCGGCCGCAGCTACCCGGAGGTCGTCTCGTCACCGCAGGTCCACGAGTTGATCGACGGCTTCGTCCAGCGCGTCAACGGTGATCTGCAGCGGTGGCAGACCATCAAGAAGTTCTCGGTGCTGCCGCGTGACCTCGACGTGGAGCACGGTGAGCTCACCCCGAGCCTCAAGGTCAAACGGCCTGTCGTGGAGCGCGAGTACGCCGAGGCCATCGAGGCCATGTACGAGGGTTCCCGCGAAGCCTGAGCTCCATGGGTCCCGGCCGCCACCGGCCGGGACCCGGCTACAGCGCCTCCGCCACAACCCCGGCGAGCTGGTCGATCTGCTCGTAACCGGTGCGCAGCAGGAAGGTGTTGAGGCGGCCGTAGGACTTGGCGCCGAGGATGAAGAAGTGCGGTTCGGGATTGCGCAGGGCGTCGATGCCGACGGACGGCTGGGCGAGGCAGTCCCCGCCCGCTGAGCCGAGGAGGGCGGCGGAGAGGCTCATGGGGGCGCCGGTGGCGTAGCACTCGTGGACCTGCAACTGCCGGTAGAGGGAAGCGTCGCCGGTGTATCCGGTCAGCGCCACGACGTGGTCGCACACGACCTCGCGCGGGCCGTCGGCGGTGGCGAGGGTGACGCGCACCCGGTCGCCGGCGGGTCGCAGGGCCTGGACGTGGGCGCCGGTGTGGACGGTGACGCGGTCGTGGGCGCCGTCGGCGAGGGCCAGGGAGGTGTCGACGAGCTGCTGGCGGCCGGGCAGTGTGTCGTCGGGTATGGCGCCCCAGTCGGGTGCGGGGCTGCGAACCGCCCACTCGACGCGGGTGCCGGGCAGGGCGGCGAGGTCGTGGGCGGCGGTCTGGGCGGATTTGCCGGCGCCGACGAGCAGGACGGTTCCCGTCCAGCGGCCGGGCGCGCCGGTGTCGGGGAGGGTGCGGGTGACGCGGTCGGCGAGCGCGCGTTCGCCGACGGCGGGGATGCCGCCGGGGCCCAGGGTGTTGGGGTGGGAGTAGGTGCCGGTGCAGTCCAGGACGGCGTCCGCCTCGGCGATGTCCTCGCCGCCGGGGGTGTCCAGCAGGAGGGTGAAGCGGGCGGCGGCTCGGGTGCCGGTGCCGATCTGCTCGTGCTTGAGCAGGCCGGTGCGGGCGATGGCTGCGACCCGGGTGCGGTGCCGGATGCGGCCTTCGAGGGCGGGCAGGGCGGCGACGGGTTCGAGCAGGCGGTTCACCAGTTCGGCCCCGGTGGGGCAGTCGTCCCCGGTCGGGGCGTGCGGCAGGTGGGCCCGCATCCGCCGGGAGGCGTTGAGGTCCCACGGGGTGAAGAGCCGGACGTGGCCCCAGGCCCGCACATGGGCGGCCGCGGCGTCCCCGGCCTCGTAGACGGTGAACGGCCGTCCGGCGTCGGCGCAGGCGAGGGCGGCGTCCAGGCCGACGGGCCCGGCGCCGAGGATGGCGACATGTCGCTGCATGGTGAACTCCCTTTCCGTACGGGTCAGATGGCGCAGTGGACGGGGCGGGGCAGGGTGCCGTCGGTGAGGCGGGCGGTGAAGAACCGCTCGGTGACCAGCTGTTGGCCCGTGGTGAGCGGGGTGCCGGCCGGGGCGAGGTGCAGGTCGGGGCTGGTGATGAGGTCGGCTCCGGCCGGGTGCCAGTGCAGTCCGTCGGCGGTGACGGTCAGTTCGGGGATGCTGGAGTCCTCGCCGATCTCGACACCGGTTTCGGCGAAGCCGCGGCGCAGCAGCGGGCGTACGGCGAAGTGGTCGGCGGGCAGGCCGAGTTGGGCCAGCAGCTCGGCGACCGCGGGGACCTCGTGCGTGTTCTCCGGGGTCTCGGTGAGGGCGACGCGCGGGGGCAGGCCGAGGTCGATCAGGTGGCGTATGCCGTCGAGAGTGCGCTGCCAGGAGCCGGAGCCGCGGTGGAGGTCGTGGGTGGCGGCGGTGGCGCCGTCCAGCGAAGTCTGGACGGTGAGCTTGCGGTCGGCCAGCTCGGCGAGACCGTCGGCGCGGCGGCCGCGCAGCAGCATCGCGTTGGTCATCACGACGGTGGGCAGATCGGCGGAGGCGTGGTCGAGGAGGCCGACGATGTCCGGGTGCAGGAAGGGCTCGCCGCCGGTGAGGTACAGCTCGGTGAACCCGGCCTGTACGGCCTCGTCGACGAGGGCGCGGAAGGTGCCGGTGGGCAGGGCGCGGGGAGCCGCCTTCGGGGAGGAGGCAACCGCGCAGTAGTCGCAGGCCAGGTTGCAGTGGAAGTTGGTGTAGATCCACAGCCGGGACGGGAAGTAGGGGGTGCCGAACAGCGGGACCACCGGCCGGTCGTCTGCCGGCGCCTCGGGCGTGGCATCGCCCCAGCCGTCGTCCGCCGGACGGAAGCCGGAGGGCAGGGTGGAGCGGTAGAGGTGGTAGCGGCCCCGGGAGCGCTCGCGCGGCGGCAGGATCTCCAGGCAGGTGGTCCACCAGCCGGTCTCGATGGTCTCGGCGAAGATCTCGGGGAGTCCGGCGGCGCGCATCGAGCGGGCTTGGGCCTGCCAGTCGTACGCGAGCGGGACCAGCTCGGCGGTGACGTGCCCGTCGGACAGGTCGAGGATGGCGTACCAGACCTCGCGGCGGCCGTCGTTGGCGGGTTTGCCGAGCACCCCGACGTTGACGGCGAGGGTGCCGCCGACGCGTCGCTGCCAGGGCAGTCCGCTGTGGGTGCACAGGACGACGTCGGCCCCGGACGCCTCCGCTCGCAGGCGGTGCTGGTCCTCGGGGAGCGACTCCCACCAGAAGTCGTTCAGGGCCAGGGTCGAGCCGTGGACCATGTGGACGTCGACGCCGTCGACGATCTCCCGGCGCTCGGTGGGCAGGGTGCCCATCCAGGCGGCGAAGTCGCGGCCGGTGGTGGCGAGCGTGTGGTCGTAGACGATCTGGGCGTACTCGTTGTCCTTCGGGTCGCGGTAGCCGCAGCCGCAGTCGGTGTCGCCGCGGGCGATGGCCACGTCGTAGTTCCCGGCGACGCACTCGATGCCGTTGGCGGTGAGGATCGGCCACAGCGCGTTCACGTCGGCGCCGAATCCGCCGAGATCGCCCAGGCAGAAGAGCCGTTCGGCGCCTCGGGCGCGGGCGTCGTCGACGAAGGCCTGGAGGGCGTACGGATTGCCGTAGGGCCCTCCGCAGACTGCGATGCGCATGACGTCGGTCTCCAATGGTCGAAGGAGTCGAAGGAGTCGAAGGGAGGGGGGAGAGGAGAGGGGCGTCGTTCAGGTGCGGCCGGTGCGTGCCGCTGCCGGGCGTCGGTGCGCGAGGAGGCGGGGGCCCGCGGTGTAGCGGACGCGGATGGCTTTGGGGTCGACGCCGGCGAAGTACAGCAGCTTCAGGTACTGCATGAAGGCGATCATGCGCCAGGTCCCGTGGGCGACCAGGCGGCGTGAGGAGGCCGTCGAGGTGGCGGGCAGCAGGCACAGCCGGCCGCGGCGGTGCAGGCGCCGCGACATCTCCAGGTCCTCCATGATGGCCAGGTCGGGGAAGCCGCCGAGGGCGTCGAAGACTGCGCGGCGGATGAACATGGCCTGGTCGCCGAAGATGTGGTGGAGGCGGCGGGCGCGGGCGTTGGACGTCCACGCGAGATAGTTCAGGCCGGGTGTCCTGCGGTCGAAGCGGAGGGTGAGGCCGCCTCCGACCACGGCCGGGTCGGCGAGTGCGTCCAGGATCTGGTCCAGGGCGTCGGGGTCGATGGCGGTGTCGGCGTGGACGAACCAGAGGATGTCGCCGGAGGCATGCCGGGCGCCCTCGTTCATCTGCCTGGCCCGGCCGCGCTCACTGGTGATCACGGTGGCGTGGCGGGCGGCGAGTTCGGCGGTGGCGTCGGTGGAGCCGCCGTCCACGACGATCAGTTCGCAGTCGGGGAAGTCGTGGCACAAGCGGCTCACCGCGGTGTGGATCGCGGCCTCCTCGTTGAGTACCGGGACGATGATCGACACCTGTGTCATGGCGTCTCCACGGGCTGGAGCAGGGCGACGATCGGTGCGGGGAGGGCCGGGTCCGGCGCCAGGATCGTGGGGATGCCCATGCCCTGGTGGGCGGTGGCGCTCACGTGTCGAACCGGTAGACGAAACCGGCCCCGCTCACGCCGTCCAGGGACGGCAGCGCGTGCCCGGCCAGCGTGGCGAAGACCTCCTTGCTCGCCGCCATGCGCTCCAGCAACGCCTGCACCGGTTCCGGTTCGGCGGCGACGCCGTTGGCGTGATCGGTGACGAAACCGACCAGCGCCATGGGCAGTTCGGCCTCCCCGGCCAGGACGACCTCCGGGCCCGCGGTCTGGCTGATCGCGCTCACCCCGGCCGCGGCCAGCGCGGCGACCTCCGCTCGTGAGTTGAACCGGGGGCCGTCGACGTGTCCGTACACACCCCGCGTGGCGACCGGTACCCCGGTCTTCTCGGCGGCGGTGATCAGCGCCTGGCGCAGCGGCTCGCTGAACGGCCGGTCGAAGATCCAGTGGCCTCGGCCTGCCGCGCCGGGTGTGTCGTACCAGGTGCAGGGGGTGCCGTCGGGCAGCCGGTTGGCGGGGAAGTACAGGTCGTCGAAGACCACCAGGGAGCCCGGCGCCAGGTCCGGGTCGAGGGAGCCGCAGACGGTGAAGGACACCACGGCGTCCGTGTCGCGGGCCAGCAGGGCGGCGAGGTTCGCCTTGTGGTCGACCTGGCTGGAGAGCCGGTGGTGACCGGCGCCGTGCCGGGACAACTGCACGATCTCCGCGTCCCCGAGGCGTCCCTCGGTGACGTTGACCTCGCCGTGGTCCGTGGTGACGGTCAGCTCCGCCGCCCCCTCCAGGTGGGGCCAGTCGTAGCTGCCCGAGCCGGTGATCACGCCTATGCGCATGGACTACTTCTCCTTCGGTTCCTGTGGTTCGTTCGATTCCTGTGGTTCCTTCGGTGACGTGCTGGCCGAGCGGCGGGCCGGGGCGCGGACCTCGACGACCGGCAGGAGGGTGCGCAATGCCGCGTTCTCCGCCGGGCCGAGGACGGCGTGCTGCACGCAGGCGGGGACGAGGGTGCCGTTCTCGGGGTGGGCCATGGCGTAGTGGCAGGCGGCCAGCCGCTCCTGGGTCTCGCGCAGCCGGGGCTCCGCGGCCCGCTCGCCGCGCTGCGTCATCTCCCAGGCCGGGGCGACGACGTCGGCGTCCATGAACTGGTGCATGACGAACGTGACCAGGCGCACCCGCATCCGGTGGCGGGCCAGCCGCAGCGGTCCGACGCGGCGGATCGTGCGGGCCAGCCAGCGCAGCGCCGTCACAGCGGTGGACGGGTGGCGGACCACCACCCGCAGGATCCTGACCGCGAGGAGAGCGGGCGGGGTGCCGGTGAAGGTCACCTTCCCGAACCAGCGGAAGAACGCGTCGCGTACGGCGAGGTCGCGCGGGTCGGCGCCGTCGAGGAACGGGTACCAGTGCCGGCAGACGTAGAAGCCGTAGGCGGTGCGGTTGCAGCGCACATCGCCGTTCTCGAAGACCCTGTAGTCGAGCCGGGCTCCGGCGCCGCGCTCGATCTCCGCCCACACCCCGTCCGGGGTCACCTCGCGGAACTTCTCCTTCCAGCGGCGCTCGTCGCCGAGGAAGGCGGCGGGCTGGAAGGAGAACATGCCGTAGCCCATGGCGTGGCAGTCGCGGATCACGCCCGCGACCTCGTCGAGATTGCCCGGAGTGACGGTCATGTTGTGGGCGAGGAAGAACCGCACCCCGTGCTCGCGCCGCAAACGGCGGAACATGACGGCGAACCGGGCGCGGTACGGGTTCAACGACCGCTCGTTCGGGGGGCGTTCGATGCCGCGCCGGCCGTACATGAACTGGTCGAAGTGCGCGGCGAAGGACAGCCGCCCGAACCGCCGTGTGCCGTCCGGGCCCAGGGCGAGGCGGGTCAGATAGTCGTAGTCGAAGTCGCCGTGGGTGAAGCTCATCGGTTCCCGGCCGTGGTCCCGCATGATCGCGAGAGCGGCGGCGTGGTCGTCGGGGGCGAGCAGGCTCACCTCGCCGCCGATGAGCTGGGTGTGGGCACGTGGTCCCCGCAGCTCACGCAGCAGGCGCATCTGGGCGGTGACCTGTTCGCGGGTGTGCGGGCCGTCGACGCGTACCTGGTTGGCGTCCCGGGAGTGGTAGCAGGGGGTGCACTTGAGGTCGCACTGGGGGAAGACGCCGTGGGTGCCCTCGCAGCCGACGCCGTGCCGGCCGAGGGTCTGGCCGGGGGTCCTTGCGGCCTCGGGGAGTTCCGCCCAGCGGCGTTCCATGGCCGCGGCGAACTCAGGGTCGTAGGGGCGGGTGGCCCGTTCGAGGGCGCGCAGTTTCGCGATGATCCGCATCAGTGGCTCTCCTGCCGGGTCCGAGCTGCACGAGCCGTGGCGGGCGACGAGGCGGGCCGGGCCCGGTGCAGTCCGCGCCACAGCAGCCAGGCGTACAGCAGCATCAGGGCGTCCTCGACGAGGACGTACCAGCGCAGCGGCTGGGCGAGGTAGGTGCCGAAGCAGCCGCAGTTGTCGAGAGCGGGTCCGCGGGCGAACGCCTGGGCGGCCAGCACCGACCACACCACCGCGACGCCGGTGTACAGCCATACGGGCGTGGTGGCGCGGGAGCGGGGCCGGGCGAGGAACCAGACGGCCGTCACAGCCTCGGCGCTGATCAAGGCCACGGCCAGGGCGGTCGAGGCCGCGCCGGACGTCACCCCGTAGGCGGACAGGATGGCGGGCATCGCGTCGAACGAAGCGGCCTGGCCGAGCGCCATCGCCGCGAGGAGTAGGCCCAGGACGAGACGCAGGATCACCGGATCACCCCTCTGCGGAGTTTCAGCAGCGCGCCGATCGCGCCGCTGCCCCGGGCCAAACGGGCGTAGACGTCGGCCAGCGCCGTGTGCCAGGGCCCGTCGGCGTAGGTGGGATAGGGGTGGACGGTGCGGGCGTAGTCGGAGGGCGTCCAGCCCAGGCGCACCGCCGCCGCCGGATGGGCAATGGTCTCCCCCGCCCTCGGCGACACCACCGTGGCCCCGACGATCTTCCCGCGCGGGCCCAGCACCAGGGTCGTGAAGCCCTCGGTGCGGCCGTCGGCGACCGCCCGGTCGACCCGGTCGTTGTCCAGCGTGTGGACGCGTGCGGCGGCGCCGTACTTCTCGCGCGCCTCGTCGGCGGTGAGGCCGACGCGGGCGATCTCCGGATCGGTGAACGTCACCCGGGGCACCGCCCGGTAGTCGATGGGGCGGCGTACACCGAGGAGGGCGTCGGTGGCGGCGGCTCCGCCCTGCGTGCCGCCCAGGTGGGTGAAGGCCGAACGGCCGGTCACGTCACCGGCGGCGTAGATCCGGTGGTTGGTGGTGCGCAGCCGGCCGTCGGTACGGACATCACCGCTGTCGGTCAGCTCGACACCGGCCTCTTCCAGACCGAGCCCCCGGGTGTTGGCGCGGCGGCCGGTGACGGCCAGCAGCGCGTCGTACGGGAGAGGGCCTCCGGGACCGTGTACGGCACCACCGTCGACTCGCTCGGCGCGGTAGCCGGTCCGTACGGTGATGCCCTCGGCCTCCAGACGCTCCCGCAGTACCCGCGAGGCGCGCGGTTCCTCACGGGGCACCAGGCGGTCCATCGCCTCCACGAGGGTGACCCGCGAGCCGAGCCGGGCGAACGCCTGGCCCAGCTCGCAGCCGACCGGACCGCCGCCCAGCACCACCAGGCGGCGCGGGAGTTCGGACAGCTCCCAGACGGTGTCGCTGGTCAGCGGCCCGGCCTCGGCCAGGCCGGGGACCGGCGCCAGGGCCGGCGAGGAGCCCGTCGCGATCAGGGCGTACCGGAAGGAGACCTCCCGCTCGCCCGCGGTCAGGGTTCCCGGGCCGGTGAAGGACGCCGTGCCGTGCGCGACGTCGACTCCGTACGGGGCGAGCGCGTCGGCCGAGTCGTGGGGTTCGATCGCGCCGATCGCCCGTTTCACCTCCGCCATGGCCGCCGCGAGGTCGGCCGGGCCGGACACCGGCGGGAGCCCGTAGGCAGTGGCGCGGCGGGCCGCCTGGACATCGGCGGCGACGTGCAGCAGCGCCTTGCTCGGTACGCACCCCGTCCACAGGCAGTCCCCGCCCAGCCGGTCCCGCTCGACGAGCAGCGTGCGGGCGCCGAAACGCCCGGCGGTTCGGGCCGCGGTCAGCCCGGCGCTTCCGCCGCCGATGACCACCAGGTCGTACCTGCTCATGCTGTGGGCTCTCTCCGGTCGGTGCGCGGTCGTCGGACGTGAGGGAAACCCGGCGACACACCCAGGGCCTTCCCTCTCCCGGTCCCACGATCACGGCCGGGAAGGCCGGCCCACGTCATCCCTCCACCTCCGGCGTGTCCGAGACGGAATGCGGGACCGGCCGGGCAGGGTTCCCGACGGCAAGGGCAGGGGCGAGCAGTTCCCCAAGGGCAGGGGCGAGCAGTTCCCCACGGGGGGAAATCCCCCCACGGCGAGCAGTCCCCCACGGGCGCGCAGAGAGGCAAGGGCCGGATGGACGAACCGGACTGGCGGCGTTTCATCTCCGCCTACCACCAGGCGCACCCCGGTATCACCGAGCAACTGTTCTCCCTGGCCGACGCCTCCCCCTACGCCTGGCTGGCCGAACCGCTGCGCGGCCTCGAGGGCACGGTCCTCGACCTGGCCTGCGGCTCGGCCCCCACCCGCGATGAGCTCCCGGACGCCGACTGGGTCGGGATCGACCTGTCGGTGGCAGAACTCGCCGAAGCGGCGCGGCGCGGACGGGGGCCGCTGGTCCGCGCCGGAGCGGACGCGCTCCCGGCCGCCTCCGCGAGCGTCGGGGCCGTCTGCGCGGCGATGTGCCTGCCGGTGGTCACGCCCTTGCCGCGGGTGCTCGGGGAGATCCGGCGCGTGCTGCGGCCCGGAGGGACGCTCACGGCGCTGGTGCCCTCCCAGTCCGGGCTCTCCCCGTCCGGCGCGCTCGGCTGGCTCCGGGTGATGACGGCCCTGCGCGCCGTACGGCAACCGTGGCCCAACCCGCAGGCCCGCGACGGACTGGCCGCCCTGCTGCACACAGCGGGCTTCCGTGTCCGCGCCGACGAGCGACGCGTCTTCGCCCTCGCCATCGACTCGGCCGAGCCGGCGGCCCTGCTGGCCGACGCCCTGTACCTGCCCGGACTGACACATCACCGCGCCGAGGCCGCCAAGCGCTCCCTGGCGCGGTGGGCGGCCTCGGGACGACGCCTGGAACTGCCGCTGCGCCGCGTGGTGGCCGACCTTCCCACCGGACAACCACCGTCGCAGGAGCCGATATGAACCGCCCGGCAGACCCCTTCCCCGCAGCCGAGCACCTGCCGTCCGACGCGGCCCCGGACCGGGCGGCGGCGCGGTCGGCGCGCGCGGCGTGGATACGGCTGGCCGTCCTCGTCGTCCTCCTGGCGGCGCTCGGCTTCTGGGTGGCGACGGGGGGCGCGGACCTGTTGCGCGAGGTGCGCCAGTGGGTGGACTCGCTCGGCCTGTGGGGGCCGGTGGTCTTCGCGGTCTGCTACGCCCTGGCCGTGACGGCGCTGCTGCCCGGCTCGGTACTGACCGCGTCCGCGGGGGCACTGTTCGGGCTGCCGCTGGGGGCCGGCACCGTACTTGTGGGGGCGACGGCGGGTGCGGCCCTGTCGTTCGGCCTCGCCCGCTGGCTGGGGCGTCCGGTGGTGGCCCGCTACGCCGGATCGGGGCGGCTGGCCCGGCTGGACGCCTATCTGACGCGCCGCGGGTTCGTAGCCGTCCTGGTCCTGCGGCTGGTGCCGCTGTTCCCCTTCTCGGTGATCAACTACGGGGCGGGGGTGGCCGGTGTCCGCTTCTCCTCCTACGTGACCGCCACGGCCCTGGGCATCGTCCCGGGCACGGTCGTCTACACGGGGCTCGGCGGGTCCCTGGGCGACCCCGCGTCTCCTGGGCTGTGGATCGCGCTGGGCGGTCTGCTGCTGCTGAGCGCGGGCGGCTGGTGGGTGGCACGGCTGGTCCGCTCCCGCAGCGCCGAGGTCAGCGCGACTGCCGGTGGTCAGTAACCGACCACCGGCTGCCGGCAGCCGGTAGCCGGTAGCCGGCAGCCGGCAGCCGGTAACGACCCTGGGACACCGGCGGCGAACGTCGGCACGGTCGACGGGGAATGACGACCGCCGCACAGCGGGTTCCCGTCGCGCCCGCGGCTCTCGCCGAGGTCCACGACGAGGTCATGGAGCGCTTCTACGGCTGCGGCTCGCCCGTCCCGCCCGCGCTCGAGGGGGCCGCCGTGCTCGACCTGGGCTGCGGCAGCGGGCGGGACGTCTACGTGCTGTCCCAGCTGGTCGGCCCCACCGGCCGGGTGACCGGCGTCGACATGACCGAGGAACAGCTGGCCGTGGCGCGCCGCCATCAGAGCTGGCACGCCGAACGGTTCGGCTACGCCAACACCGACTTCCGCCACGGCTACATCGAGGACCTGACCACGGCCGGCATCCCGGACGCCTCCGTGGACGTGGTGGTCTCCAACTGCGTCCTGAACCTCTCGCCGGACAAGCCGCGTGTCTTCTCCGAGATCTTCCGCGTCCTCAAGCCCGGTGGCGAGCTGTACTTCTCCGACATCTTCGCCGACCGCCGCCTGCCCGCCGCCCTCTTCGACGACCCCGTCCTCGTCGGCGAATGCCTCGCCGGCGCCCTGTACACCGAGGACTTCCGCCGCGTCCTCGACCGCAGCGGATGCCCGGACGCCCGCACCGTCACCGCCTCCCCGGTGGAGATCAGCGACCCGGACATCGAGCGGAAGATCGGCTTCGCCGCCTTCACCTCCCGCACCGTCCGCGCCTTCAAGCTCCCGCTGGAGGACCGCTGCGAGGACTACGGCCAGGTCGCCGTCTACCAAGGCACCATCGCCGAGCACCCGCACGCCTTCGACCTCGACGACCACCACCGCTTCCACACCGGCAAGCCGGTGCTCGTCTGCGGCAACACCGCCGACATGCTCGGCGCCACCCGATACGCGGCCCACTTCACCGTCACCGGAGACAAGAACCACCACTTCGGCCTGTTCCCCTGCGACCCCGTGGACGGGGCTGCCGCGCCGGGCACGGGCGCCCCGTCGGCCTGCTGCTGACCGGCCGGCACACCGGCCGCCAGAGCTCGGGTGGGACAGGTGTCCTTCAACGCCGGGGCCGGTCCCGCCCCGGCGGCGTGGTGAGGTGATGGGCGAAGCGCCGTACCCGGGCCGATGCGAGGGAGGGGGGCGTCCGCTGGGGATGGTGCCGGAGGGACGCCTTGATCAGCCACAGCAGTTGCTGCCGGCCGCTGCACCCCCAGCAGCGGGCGACGTGAGCGGCCACCCGCATGCGGTGCGCACCCGTGAGCTGCCCGTCGGCATACGCTTCCACGTCACCCCGCAGCCGCACATGCCGTATCTTCTCCCGGCACTCGGCCCACACTCGCCCAGGCCCGGGAACGCGCTGCCCTCTCATGCGTCGGAAACCCGTCGCGCCGCACGCCGTATTCCAGCCCCCGCGTGGCGCCTCACCTCGCCACCGACCACGGCGGCACCGGGGACCGGAAAGCGAAAGGCGGAGGCGGATGGCCGAAGGCGGAACAGAACAAGGAAGAGGAAGGAATGCGGCTCCGGGAAGAAGGGGTTTCCACCGTGTGGAAGACGAAGTGACAGCGTCACCTGACCCCGCGGACCCTCGGGGCCGGGCGTTCGCCGCCTATGTGCTGCCGGAGGTGGAGGTACTGCTGCGGGTGGCGATGACGCTGACCGCGCAGCCGGCGGATGCCGAGGACCTCGTGCAGGACACCCTGCTGCGCGCCTACCGGGCCGTGGACCGCTTCGACGGGAAACATCCGCGCGCGTGGCTGCTGACGATCATGCGACGGGCCGAGATCAACCGCCACCGCCGCCGTCGTCCCCACCTCCTGGACGACCCGGACACCGATCTGGACCGGCTCAGCACCACGGGCACCAGCGGATCGGCGGAAGAGATCGTGGTGGGTGAGGCGTTCGACGAGGTGGTGGACGAAGCCCTGGGCGCGCTGCCGGACAAGCACCGCCAGGTGGTGCAGCTGGTGGACATCGACGGACTCACCTACGCGGAGGCCGCCCGCCTGCTGGACGTCCCCGAGGGCACCGTGATGAGCCGGCTGCACCGGGCGCGCAAACGGATACGGGCGCGGCTGGCCACGGCGGGACTGGCACCGAAGCGAGGTGTGATGTGAAGAGGCGTCCATGGTGGCGGCGTGCGCCGGCCGAGCGCCGAATGAACTGTCTGCGGGTCGCGCGCGTGCTGCAGTCCTACCTCGACGGCGAGACCGACGAGGTCACCGCACACCGGGTCGCGGCACACCTGGAGGACTGCCGGCGATGCGGCCTGGAAGCGTCCGTCTACCGGGAGATCCACAACGCGCTGGCCCGCCGGGCGGAGCCCGACCGCCGAGCGGTGGAGCGCTTGCAGGCGTTCGGCGCATCGCTCCTGAGCGATCCGCCGGCCGGAGACGACGACGCGGAACACGGCCCGACGCCTCCGGCGGGCGCCTAGGTGTGCTGGTCGGTGGGCCGAGCGGACTGAGCAGCGCCCACGCCCAGAAGTTCACGGCGAACCGACCGTGGCCAGGGCGAGCATCAGCCATACCGTGCCGGACACCGGTGTACCGGACGGTGAGCTGCCGGTCTTCGACTTCGACGGCTGGACCCTCGACCTGGTCCTGGGCGAGGAGGAGACCGAGGCGAAGCCCGGGAGCTGGATCCATCTCCCGGCACGGCTGCCGCACCCCGTGCGCGCCACCGAGCCCGGCGTCATGCTGCTGACCATGCCGCCCGCCCCGGAGCCGTCCGGCCCCGGAACCCCTTCCGCAGCATGACCGATGCCCGGCCGGGTGCCTCTTCCTGCCCGGCCGGGCACCAGGGGTCTCGTGCCCGGCCGGGCACCAGGGGTCTCGGTCACACGATGTCGAGAACGTCTCTCACCGAGCGGCGGGGAGTGGCCGGGCCCCGGGGCCCGTAGCCGAGGCGCAGCACCATCTGCACATGACCGGTGCCCCATCCCGGGTCGCGGGCCAGCAGACGCAGCTCGCGGTCTTCCAAAGCATGAGAGGTCAGGGACGTGGCCAGCTCGGCCAGGGTGGCCTCCAGCAGAACCCGTTCCAGGGCCTGCCCCGCGCGCAGCCAGTCGGCGGGGGTGTCAGCGGGGGTGCTCAGCAGGGCCAGGTGCGGGGTGCGCTCGAAGGCGGTGCTGCCGCGGTCAGCCACCGGCCGGCGTCCGGCGAAGTCCCGTACCGGAGCCTTGCCGTCCCGCCTGCGCGGGCCGAAGGCGTACTCGGGGACGCCGTCGACGGCGGTGTCCGCCTCCGTACCGAGCCGGGTCCAGCGGATGAGGTCCGCGCGGGCACCGGGGTCCATGGCGTCGCGGCTCTCCGCATCGCGGACCAGGTCGAGCACTGTCTCGGCGTGCCAGACACCGGGGAAGAGGAGGACGGCCGACTCGCGCGCCGCCGCATCCTGCAAGGCGACCTGGACGTCCTCCGGGATGTCCTTCTCCGCGAAGGGATGGCGGCTGGTGTGCCGCTGCCGGATCGCCTCGTGCAGCCGCGCCAGGTCGTCCTCCCGCAAGCGCCGCTCGCCCGGGGCGGCCAGGTGGACGGCTGCGAACAGCAGCGGGTCCTGTGGCTCGGGCAACAGCCGGACGTCGGGGGCGAGGTCCGCGTGCGCGGCGGCGACGCGCAGGTTGAACAGTGCCGCCCCGCAGCCGATGTGCAGCGCCCGGTTGCCGGGATCGGACCGGGGCATGGCCCGTGCGAGGTCGGCGCGCAGCAGCAGGAGACGCTCGTCGGCGACGTACCGGAAACGCCAGGGCTGCGCGTTGTGCATGGACGGAGCCGCGGTGGCCTCGGCCACGAGCCGGGTCACCGTCTTCTCGTCGATTTCGCCCGAAGCCATGGAATCCTCCTGTCATGCCCGGCCCTGACGCGGGCCCCACCAGGCACCGCGTCAGCGGCCCGGCCCACCCGCCGGCACCACGGCCACCACGGCCACCACGGCCACCACGGCCACCACGGCCACCACGGCGATCCGGCCCGCACCCGACGGCCGATTTCCAGTCTCTGCCCGGCGGCACCGCCGAGCACCCGGAACCCGTACACCGGCGCGGCCATGACGGACGGGGACACCATGCGCGAGGGTGTCCGTGTGGTCAGGGCCGCGGGAGCGTTGTGACGCGGCGCAGGTAGGTGCGTCCGATGCGGCCGAAGCCGTTGATGCCCACGCGCACGGTCATGTCCGTCGTCCTCCCCGGTCAGGGCCCGGCGGTGTCCGGGGACGTACGGCCAGCCTGGTGGCCGGGGCGGCGGCAGGTCAGCCGGACACCAGGCCAGGGCGCACCAGGGTTCCCGACCTCCCGTGGACGATCTCGTACGCCGCGTCCAGCGCGCCGATGGCGGCCAGGCCCCCGGTGCGTTCGACGAACCGGGCGGCGGCCTCCGTCTTGGGGCCCATGGAGTCGGCGGGGTAGCCGGCGCGGCGCAGGTCGTCGGGGGTGGCGTCGAGGACGGGCCGCGGTTCGTGGGTGCCGTAGCCGGTATAGACACACGGGACGTCGGTGAGGATGAGCAGGAAGTCGGCCTTGAGTTCCTCGGCGAGCAGGGCGGCGGTGAGGTCCTTGTCGACGACCGCGTCCGCGCCGTGCAGCGCGCCGGTGTCGTGGTCGGCCGTGACCGGGACGCCTCCGCCGCCGGCACAGATGACCAGTGCGCCGCAGGTGAGCAGGTCGTGGATGGTCTCGGTCTCGACGATCGCCTCGGGCGCGGGTGAGGCGACGACTTGGCGCCAGCCGGTGGCGTCCTTGGCGATGTGCCATCCGTGCCGTCGCGCGAGGGTGCGGGCGACGTCCCCGGGGTACACCGGGCCGACGCGCTTGGCGGGGCGTGCGAACGCCGGGTCGCCTGCCCGTACGACGGTGTGGGTGACGAGCGCGGTGATCTTGCGGCCGGGCAGCGTGTCGTGCAGGGCCCGGACCAGCAGCGAACCGATCAGTCCCTGGGTCTGGGCACCCAGCAGGTCCAGCGGATAGGGCGCGGTCAGGACAGGGTCGGCCGCGCTCTCCATGGCGAGCAGACCGATCTGCGGCTCGTTGCCGTGCGTGATCACAATCTCGTGGTCGAGAGCGAGAGCGGCGACGGCGGTGGTCACCCGGTCGATGTTCGCCTGCTGTACGGCGGCGTCGGGGCGTTCGCCCCGGTGCAGCAGGGCGTTGCCGCCGAGAGCGATGACGATGCGCATGACGTGGGTCCTCCAGGGGGCGGCATACGGCAGTGGGAAGGCGTCCCCCGCTCAGGGACGGACCAGGATCCGGTCAGGCGAGCCGGGCGTCGCCGCGGCCCGCACGGGGACCGGCGCGCGCCGGCTGCTGCGCAGCCGTGCTCGTAACTCCAGCGCGTCGAGCACGGCGCTGAGCACGAAGGCGACCGCGGCGGAGGTCCCCAGGAGGACGGCGACCAGCGTCCAGAACTCCGGAGTCGGTGACGTATCCACCAGGCACACCCTCTTCCGCGTCCGCCGGGCCGGCTCACGTCTCCATCGAACCCCCGGGCCCCGTCCCGGCACAGGGTGCCGAACGGCCCGGACACGGCGCCGGGCGGCCCGGTCCGGGGGCCGGGTGGCCCATGGCCCGGCAGCAGACTCGGCAACACGCTGGACGTGGCAGGTTCCTACGCCCGTCCAGGAGGTACGTCATGAAGGCTCCCGCCACGGCCGGCACGCTGCCGGCGCTCCCGGCCGAGCACCAGCAGCGGTTGATGCGCTGCGCCCGGGAGGTGTCGTTCCCCCAGGGCACCCGCCTCTTCGAGGAGGGGGGCCGCGCTGACCGGTTCTGGATCATCCGCACCGGCTCGGTCGACCTCGACATGCGTGTGCCCGGCCGCCGCGCCGCCGTCATCGAGACGCTCCGCCACAACGAACATTGACCGGAGTCGACTCACCACTCCGCGCTGACCGCGGGGTCGGGCGGCGGCCTGTCAGAGGTCGCTCGCCATGCCCAGGCCCGTCAGTGCGCCGACCGGGTCCAGGTCGGGGGTGCCTCTGGGCCACCAGTCGTCGCGGCCCGGCTCGGACTCGTAGGCGTACCACAGGCCGTCGCGGCCGAGGCGGAGCTGGACATGGCCGTGCGGGTGGGTGAGGTGGTTGCGCCGGGGGCGGAAGGCGGGCAGATCGGCGGCGAGGAGCAGCGGGCGGGCCCGGTCGAACCGGCCGGCCGGCGGGTCCCACGGCTCCTCCAGTACGGCGAGGCCCTCCAGCCCGCCCTGGCGCCACGCGGCGACCGCGCGGGCCAGGTCGGACGGGCTGCGGCCGGCGGCGGAGGCGAGCGAGGAGTAGAGCGCCCGGCTGCCCGCCGTGAGGCCCGAGCCGGGCCGGGCCGCGGCCAGACGGACCGCGTCCTGCCAGAAAGTCAGCTGCCCGACCGGGTCGCGGCCGGTGGTGAGCAGGGCGTGGGCCCGGGCTGCGGCGTCCGTGGCCAGCTGGTCCAGCGCGAAGGGGTCCGGGCCGCCTGGGGACGCCGGGTAGGCCGGGGGCTGCTCGGGGTGCGGGGGCGGGGGCAGGGGTGCGGGGAGCGGCGGGAGGGCGCGTGTCGCGAGGACCTCGGCGGCCCGCACGCCGGGCGCGGGCGCCGGTTGCCGGTCCTGGGCGGCGCGCGCCGCGCGGGTGGCGCTCAGCCGGGAGAGCGCGTCGAGCAGCTCGCGCTCACCCCGGCCGCGCAGCAGGAGCAGCACGAAGGGGTCGGCGTCGAGCAGCCGGGCGGTCTGGTAGCAGAGGGCGGCGGCGTGCTTGCAGGGGTGGCCGCGGTCGGGGCAGCTGCACCGCGGCTCCAGGTCGCCGGGGCCGGGCAGCAGGGCGACACCGCAGTCCGCCAATGACTGCGGCATCTCCTTGTCGAGGAGCGCGGCGATGTGCCCGGGCCGGTCGGCGGCGGCCTCCAGGAACCGGTCCCAGTCGGTGTCGCCGAGGGTGCGCAGCCGCACCTGCACGCGGTACGGGCGCGGACGGCTGCCGTGCACGTACGCCAGGACGAGACCGGGCGTCACCGTGATGGCGTCGACGTGCCCCCGCCCGGCGTATCCCCGCCCGCGCTCCAGCCGCTCGGCATCCAGCGCGCCCTGCTCCAGCGCGGCGACCCAGGCGTTCCCCCACCAGCTCTCGGCGAAGGTCTCGCCCTCCCGGTGCGGAAAGGGCGGGAAGGTGCGGCGCAGGTCATTGTCCCGGTTGGGGGCGGCCATGGAGCGAGGGGTGGCACGGGAGGGAGCGGGGGTGGGGCCAGGGGCGGGGCCGGTGGTCTCGAGGGTGGGGGTGGAGGTCTCCGGGTGACTGGTCCTGGGGGCGTAGGCCGGGGCCGGGCTCGGGGCCGGGGCCGCTTGGTGGCTGATGTCGGGGGTATGGGCTGAGGCCCGGCCAGGGGCTGAGGGGAGGTTCTCCTGTCCGGTCGTCTCGTCGGGGTTGTCGGGGTCGTCAGGCGTCGTGTCCGGCTCACCCAGCTCACCTGGCTCACCCGGCTCGTCCGCAAGGCCCGGCATACGGAACGCGTCGGACAGCAACTCCCGTACATCACGCGCTCCCTCGCCGGCGGCGTGTTCGCGCGCTCGCCGCGCAGCCGCCGCCCTGTCGTCCACCGCGCTCTGCCGTGCCCGGCGCCTTCGCCGGGCACCTTCCCTCTCGGTCTCTTCCCTCGCCCGCCGCGCGTCGTCCCGCGCCGCGCGCAGCGCGTCGCGCGCGACGTCCGCAGCACGCGGGCCGGGCCGGTCGGTGGCGCCGCCGCCGCGAGCGGTCGAAGTCCGCTCGTCCTCTTCCGCTCCGGTGGGTGCGCCGGCCGAGGCGGGCCCCGGCGGGCTCTCCTCGGGGTCGGCGGACACTTCCGGCTCCGACGGTGCTCCGACCGCCGGGGTGTCCTCGGGCGCACCGGCATCCTCACCCGCGCCCTCCTCACGCGCCCGGTCCTCGCCACCCCGTCCGCTCCCCCGGTGCTCGGACACCGCCCTGCGCAGTGCCTCGCGGGCCACGTCCGCGGGCCGGGGGGTCTCCTGGCCGGTGGACGCCTCGCCCGGGACGGCGGATGCCTCACCCGGAACTGCCGCCGGACGGGCCGCCGGTGCCGTGCCCGGCTCCTGGGCCGTCCGCTCCCTGGCGGCCCGCAGGGCCCGGCGGGCCTCGTCGGCCGGACGGTCGCTCATGACGACCTCCGCGGGGACGGCAGGAGGCGCGGACGAGGCGTCATGACGACCTCCGCAGGGAGACCAGGTCCGACAGCTCGCGGTCCGTCAGTTCCGTGAGGGACGACTCGCCCGAGCCGAGGATCGCGTCGGCCAGGGCCCGCTTGGCGTGGAGCATCTCGGCGATGCGGTCCTCGACCGTGCCCTCGGTGATCAGACGGTGGACCTGGACGGGCTGGGTCTGGCCGATGCGGTAGGCGCGGTCGGTGGCCTGCTCCTCGACGGCCGGGTTCCACCAGCGGTCGAAGTGGACGACGTGCCCCGCGCGGGTGAGGTTCAGGCCGGTGCCCGCCGCCTTGAGCGACAGCACCAGGACGGGGGTCGACCCGGCCTGGAAGCGGTCCACCATGCGCTCCCGCTCCGGGACCGCCGTGCCGCCGTGGAGGAGGTCGACCGGGACTGCGCGGCCGGCCAGGTGGGAGGTGATCAGGCGGGCCATCCCGACGTACTGGGTGAAGACGAGAGCGGAGCCGTCCTCGGCCAGCAGGGTGTCCAGCAGCTCGTCCAGCAGGGCGAGTTTGCCGGAGCGGGCGGCGAGCCGGTCGCCGGCCCGGGCGTGCTCCTCCTTCAGGTACAGCGCCGGGTGGTCGCAGATCTGCTTGAGCGAAGTCAGCAGCTTCAGCACCAGGCCCCGCCGGGCCATGCCCTGGGAGGTCTCGATGGCGAGCATCGACTCGCGGACCACCGCCTCGTACAGGGCGGCCTGTTCGCGGGTGAGCGGGACCGGGTGGTCGGTCTCCGTCTTGGGCGGCAGTTCGGGGACGATGCCCGGGTCGGACTTCCTGCGGCGCAGCAGGAAGGGCCGGACCAGGCGGGCGAGGCGCGCCACGGCCTCCTCGTCCTCGCCGTTCTCCACGGCGCGCGCGTGCCGGGCGCGGAAGGATTTGAGCGGGCCGAGGAGGCCCGGGGTCGTCCAGTCGAGGAGCGCCCAGAGTTCCGAGAGGTTGTTCTCGACAGGCGTGCCGGTGAGGGCCACGCGCGCGGGGGACGCGAGGGTGCGCAGCGCCTTGGCGGTGGCCGAGTAGGGGTTCTTGACGTGCTGTGCCTCGTCGGCGACGACCATGCCCCAGGCCTGCTCGGCCAGGGCGGGGGCCACCGAGCGCATGGTGCCGTACGTGGTGAGGACGAAACCGCCGTCCAGGCCGGCCAGGCTGCGGTCGGGGCCGTGGAAGCGGCGGACCGGGACGCCGGGGGCGAAGCGGTTGATCTCCCGCTGCCAGTTGCCGAGCAGCGAGGCCGGGCAGACGACCAGGGTCGGCTCGCGGCGGGCCCGCTTCAGGTGCAGGGCGATGAGTGTGACGGTCTTGCCGAGGCCCATGTCGTCGGCGAGGCAGCCGCCGAGGCCGAGGGAGGTCATCAGGTCGAGCCAGGCCAGGCCGCGGAGCTGGTAGTCGCGGAGGGTGGCGTGCAGGCCGGGGGGCGGCTCGGCCGGGCGGATCCCGGCGGTCAGGCGGTCGCGCAGGGTCGCCAGGGCTCCGACGGGTACGGCCTCGACCGTCTCACCGTCCACCTCGGCGGTCCCGGTGAGGGCGACGGACAGCGCGTCGACCGGGTCGAGCAGGCCCAGGTCCCTCTTGCGGGCCTTGCGGACGAGGGCCGGGTCGACGAGCACCCACTGGTCGCGCAGCCGGACGACCGGGCGGTGGGCCTCGGCGAGAGCGTCCATCTCGGAGTCGGTGAGCGGGTCGCCGCCGATGGCCAGCTGCCAGCGGAAGCCGAGCAGGTCCTCGCTCTCGAAGAAGCCGGTGCCGTCGGTCGCCGCGCCGGGGGCCGGGCGGACCACCGCCGTGGCGGACAGGTCCTGCGCGAGGTCCCTCGGCCAGTGCACGGCGACCCCGGCCGCGGCGAGCCGGGTGGCCGCGACCCCGAGCAGGTCGCTCAGCTCGTCCTCGGTCAGTGCCAGCACGTCGGGCACGTCCTGGTCGGAGAGCCGGTCGAGCGGGGGCCAGATCCGGGCCGCCCGGCGGACGGCGAGGGCGGCGTCCACCCGCGCGCGGGGGCCGAAGGCGTCGTCGGCCTCACCCGCCCACAGGGCCGCCGCGTCGGCCACGAGGGTGGGGTCGGCGAGGCTGTGCACCTGGACGACCGCCGCGCCGGCACCGCGGGCGCCGCCGTCGGAGGCGTCGTCGAAGAGGTCGTACGCCGACAGGTCCAGGCGGAGCGAGATCCGCACGCCGGCGTCCATGCCGGCGGCGACCTCGGCGGCCCAGTCGTGGGCCGCGGGCAGATAGTGGGCTCCGCGGGCCGCGAAGGGCCGGCCGGAGGTGTGGGGAGCGGCTGGGGTGCGGGGCAGGGTGTCGGCGACCGCGTCCAGGAAGGCGCGCACGAGCGCTTCCGGCTCGGGCAGGCGGAGCGGGCCGGGGCCGGGCAGCGGTACGGCGTGCCCCTCGTACGGCAGGGCGGCGGCCACCGCGCGCAGGTGTGCGATGTCGTCCGGGTCGAGAGGGCCGGCGCGCCAGGCGTCGTGCCCCGTGGCGGTCAGGCCGGGCAGCAGCCGGCCGCGTGCGGTCAGCCGCAGGGCGTGCAGGGCCGCCGCGCCCCAGCAGGCGGTGGCGGGGTGGGCCGCCGGGTCCTGCCGGGCCCGCACCAGGAGCGGCAGGGCCGCGTCCAGCGGGAGGGACAGCGCAGGGGTGGTCCGCCGCCGGACTCCCGCGCCGTGCCGTCGTACGACGGTCAGCTCGGTGTCCTCGATGTCCTCGGCTTCCTTGATGCCCTCGGCGGGCAGGGGCTCGCTGTCGGGGTCCCAGAAGGCGATGCGCCCGTCGCGCGGGAGGGGTGCGGGCAGGAAGACGGCGGGGAGCCGGACCGGGACCGCCGCGTCCCCCGCCCGCCCGGCCGCCGCAGCCGTGTCGCCCATACGTCCTGTCACCTCCCGCCCGCCTGCCGGATCAGATGTCTCCGACTCTACGGGCGGGGTCTGACAAACGGCCCCGGCGACGGGATCAGGGCACGGTCTGGGACACGGCGTACACCCAGGGGTACGCCGGGTTGGACAGGTCGACGACCACGTCGTGCGTGGGGGCCGGCTTCTTCTGCCGGTGGACGAAGCCGTACCAGACGTCGCCCTCGGGGAACTTCCAGCCGGTGACCTTGCGCGCACGGGCGCTGATGGTGATGTGGTCCTTCTCCAGATCGTCCCGGGTCATGCCCAGGCCCGTCAGGTAGGCGTCCAGTCCAGCCGCGTTGGTCTCGAACTGGGCGTACAGGCGGCTGGTCTTCCAGTTGTTGGTCTCGTAGTACGCCACGTGCCAGGCCGGGTGCGGGATGGGCACCTGGTAGATGCGGCGCTGGAGCTTGGAGGGCCAGCCCTCGGTCAGGCCGGTCGCCGAGTACTTCGCTTCCTTGTCCCTGCCGCTGTCGCGGCTCTGGTTCGCGGAGATCACCAGGTAGCCGGCCGGGATGCCGATGAGCAGCACGATGATCAGCAGGGTGAGCGCCCTGCGGCGGATCATGTGGCGGCGGTCCTCGACCGGGCGGTCCGGTTCGTCGGGCCAGGGTCCCTGGTGGGGCAGGGAGGCGGTCACAGCGTCTCCTGGGTGCTGCGGAGCGACTGTGTGTACCGCTCGTAGCGCTCGTACCGCTCCACGCGGCGGCGCTTGGCGCGGCGGAAGCGGCGGGCGACCAGCCGGGCGAGGTCGGCGGCGCCGACCATGCCGGCCTCGGGGCCGAGCTGGGCCCGGACGATGCGGGCCTCGGGGCGGTAGCCGCGGCCGGTGAGGTGCCGTCTGAAGGCGTCCCGGGCGGGGCCGATCAGCAGGTCGTCGGCGGCCGAGACACCGCCGCCGATCACGAAGCAGGACGGGTCGAGGGCGGCCGCGAGGTTGGCGATGCCGACCCCGAGCCACTGGCCGATGTCCTGGAGCAGCTCGATGCACATGGCGTCGCCCTCGCGGGCCAGCTCGGTGATCATCGGGCCGGTGATGTCGCCGATGTTGCCCTTGACGTGCTCGATGATCCCGTACGCCACCGGCGAGTCGGCGGCGGCCAGCTCGCGCGCCTCGCGGACCAGGGCGTTCCCGGAGCTGTACTGCTCCCAGCAGCCGCGGTTGCCGCACGGGCAGCGGTGGCCGCCGGGCACGACCTGCATGTGGCCGAACTCGCCGGCGACGCCGTACTTGCCGCGTTTGACCTGGCCGTCCTCCAGGATCGCGCCGCCGATGCCGGTGCCCAGCGTGATCATGACGAGGTGGTCCTCGCCGCTACCTGCGCCGAAGCGCCATTCCGCCCAGGCTGCGGTGTTGGCGTCGTTGTCGACCAGGACCGGGACCGACAGGCGGCTGGCGAGGCGGTCGCGGAGCGGTTCGTTGCGCCAGGACAGGTGGGGGGCGAACAGCACGCGGTTGCGGTCGGCGTCGACCCAGCCGGCCGCGCCGATGCCGACGGCGTGCACGTCGTGCCGGTCGGAGAGGTCCAGGACCAGCTCGGCGATCGTGTCCTCGACGACCTTCGGGCTCTTGGACTTGTCAGGGGTCTCCGTGCGGAGCTTCTCCAGGATATTGCCGTCGGCGTCGACGACGCCCGCCATCACCTTCGTACCGCCGATGTCGATGCCGACCGTGGGCACGCGGGGGGCCGTCAGGTGCGAACGGCGCTCCCGGGTGCCGACCGTGCGGAGCACGGTGGCACGGCGGGAACCGATGGGGGCGGTGAAGTCGCGGTAGGTGCTCATCGCGCCCGATTCTGCCTCACGGCAGGGGTGGGCGAGGAGCGGGGCGGGGGCGGGGTGGTGCGGGTCATGGCCGGGTGCGGGTGGACGGGGCTGAGCGCGCCCACGCGGCGGAGCCGCACATCGGCCCAGCCCCGCGCCCCAGGAAACGCGTCCCCCTCACGTCCTCACGAGAAGCTGGAACTCGAACGAATAGCGCGTCGGGCGGTACGTGTGCGTGCCGTACTCGACCGCGCGGCCCGTGTCGTCGAAGGTGACCCGCTGCATGGTGAGCAGCGGGGCCCCTGCCTCCTCCGCCAGCCGTTCCGCCTCCGCTGCCGTCGCCGCGCGGGCGCCGATCGACTGGCGGGCGCTGTGCAGGGTGATGCCCGCCGCTCGCATCAAACGGTAGAGGCCGGTGGTCTCCAGCTGCCCGGTGTCGAGGTCGATGAGGCCGGGGGGCATGAAGTTGCAGAGATAGGCCATGGGCTCGCCGTGGGCGAGGCGGAGGCGTTCGACGCGGTGGACGTCGCTGTCCTCGGCGACGCCCAGTGCGGCGGCGACCTCGGCGGAGGCCGGCACGATGGTGTTGACGAGGACCTTGGTGGCCGGGCGCTGGCCCGCCGCCTCCAGGTCGTCGTAGAGGCTGCTGAGCTCCAGGGGGCGTTTGACCTGGCTGTGCACGACCTGGGTGCCCACGCCGCGGCGGCGGACGAGGAGGCCCTTGTCGACGAGCGACTGGATGGCCTGGCGGACGGTCGGCCGGGACAGGCCGAGCCGGGCGGCGAGTTCGATCTCGTTGCCCAGCAGGCTGCCGGGGGTCAGCGTGCCGTGCTCGATCGCGGCCTCCAGCTGCTGGGACAGCTGGAAGTACAAGGGCACGGGAGAGCTGCGGTCCACGCTCAGCTCGAGCTGCACGGTCGGGTCCACTTCTGGTTTCGGCACGGGCCGAGCGTAGCTCCGTGCGCTGTTGACGGGAAGTCGTGTAGTCAGATTGTCCGGACATTCCGATTGACAGGGGCGGGCTGTGCACGCACTTTGTTTCCATGCGCATCGGCGTCATCGGTACGGGCCGCATCGGAACGATCCACGCGAACACCCTCAGCAGACACCGCGAGGTCGGCTCCCTGATCCTCACGGACGCGGACGCCTCACGGGCCCAGAACCTGGCGCACCGGCTGGGTGAGACGGCCGCGCCCGGCGTGGAGGAGATCTTCCGCTGGGGGGTCGACGCGGTGGTGATCACGACGGCGACGTCGGCCCATGCCGAACTGATCGGTCGGGCAGCACGCTCGGGCCTGCCGGTGTTCTGCGAGAAGCCCATCGCTCTGGACCTGCCGGGGACGCTGACGGCGATCACCGAGGTGGAGACGGCCGGGACGGTGCTCCAGATGGGCTTCCAGCGCCGCTTCGACGCGGGCTACACGGGTGCGCGCGAGGCCGTGCGGTCCGGCAGGCTGGGGCGGCTGCACACCGTGCGGGCGCTGACCAGCGACCAGGCACCGCCGCCCGCGGCGTGGCTGCCGGCGTCGGGCGGGCTGTACCGGGACACGCTCATCCACGACTTCGACGTGCTGCGCTGGGTGACGGACCGGGACGTGGCGGACGTGTACGCGGCCGGGTCCGACGCCGGGCCCGCGATGTTCCGCGAGGCGGGCGACGTCGACACCGGCGCCGCGCTGCTCACCCTGGACGACGGCACGCTCGCCACGGTCACGGCGACCCGGATGAACGGGGCCGGTTACGACGTGCGCATGGAACTCGCCGGGGAGCTCGACCAGATCGTGGTGGGCCTGGACGACCGTACGCCGATCGCGTCCACCGAGCCGACCGGGCCGCCGGCCGCGGACAAGCCCTGGACGGGCTTCCTGGAGCGTTTCGGCCCCGCCTACGAGGCGGAGCTGAACGCGTTCGTCGAGGTCGTCCGGGGCGAGCGGGCCAACCCCTGCGACGGGCGCGAGGCCCTGCAGGCGCTGCGGGTCGCCGAGGCGTGCGAGCAGTCGCGGCGGGAGCGCCGACCGGTGCGGCTCGCGGAGATCCCCGGCGGGGTCTCCCCCGTTTAGGGTCCTTAGTGGTTGGCTCCGGAAGCCCTGCGGGGGTTGACCCCAGAGCCAGGGCCATGGATATCGGTGCGCCAGATGCCGCGGGTGAGGCCGACGTCTGAGTCGGATTCTTGCCAGAAGGCGGGCAGCAGTCGATGTTGACTGCGCGCATGACCATCACACAGCCGGACAACGCCCGCCTCTTCCGCTCTCTGCACGCCCCAACAGAACCTCTCACACTAGCCAACGCCTGGGACGTTGCGAGCGCCCGCGTCATCGAGGCCGCGGGTGCCTCCGCGATCGCCACGACCAGTGCCGGCGCCGCCTGGTCACTGGGTTCGTCAGACGGCGGCATCCTTACCCGGGACCAGGCGCTGGAACTGATCGGCCGAATCGTCGCGGCCGTCGCGGTTCCAGTCACCGCTGACATCGAGGGCGGATACGGCAAGG
The DNA here is from genome assembly GCF_055578235.1 of Streptomyces sp. NPDC033136. Classification (NCBI taxonomy): domain Bacteria; kingdom Bacillati; phylum Actinomycetota; class Actinomycetes; order Kitasatosporales; family Streptomycetaceae; genus Streptomyces; species Streptomyces sp. NPDC033136. The sequence goes on along the minus strand of NZ_JBVIPD010000016.1, from coordinate 47,100 downwards.
ACGCCGCCGGCGTTGCTGAGACCGTCGCCGGGGTGCTCACGGCGGGCGCCGTCGGCGTCAACCTCGAGGACGGCACCCGACCGCCGACAGAGCTCGCAACACGGCTGGCTACGGCCCGGCAGACCGCCGATCGGGCAGGCGCGGACCTGTTCCTCAACGCCCGAATCGACACCTTCGTGTCCGGGCTTGTTGCCCATGAAGCGCTTCCTCCCGGGTGTGAACACCGGGGGTTCCGCGCTAGATCATGCTGAAACGACCTGTTAGCCGTGGCGGCGGGCGGTCAGCTTCCCTCCTGCTCCTCCTCAAGGAGTCCCGCGTCGTGGGCGAGCAGCGCGATCTGCACCCGGTTGTTGAGGTCGAGCTTGGCCAGGATGCGCGAGACGTGCGTCTTGACGGTGGCGACGCTCATGAAGAGGCCGGTGGCGATCTCGGCGTTGGCCAGGCCCCGGCCGACCGCGACGGCCACCTCGCGCTCGCGGTCGTTGAGGACCATCACGCGCTCCCGCGCGCGGGTGCGGCGCGTGTCGGCGGCGGTGCCGGCCGCGTGCCGGATCAGCTGGCGGGTGACGGTGGGCGACAGGACCGGGTCGCCGGCCGCGACCCTGCGCACCGCCGCGAGGATCTCGGCCGGCGGGGTGTCCTTGAGGACAAAACCGGCGGCGCCCGCGCGCAGCGCCCGCAGCACCTGCTCGTCGGCGTGGAAGGTGGTGAGCACCACCACCTGCGGAGCGTCCTCGCGGGCGCGCAGCCGCTCCGTGGCCGTGAGACCGTCGACGGCCGGCATCCGGATGTCCATGAGCACGACGTCCGGGCGGGTGCGGTCGACGAGGGCCTCCACCTCGGCGCCGTCGGCGGCCTCGCCGACGATCTCGATGTCGTCGGCGCCGCCCATCATGAAGGACAGCCCGGCCCGCACCAGCGGATCGTCGTCGACGAGGAGCAGTCTGATCGCAGTCATGGGCCATACGTAATCACGGCCGGGGCCCGGCGGCGGGCGCGGGCGGGGATTCGTGGCTCCGCGCCAACCTCCCTCCTACCACGCGGGATTGACGCCGGGCGGTCAGGCGCGCAGCACAACTCCGCGCAGGGTGCGCAGGCGGTGGACCTCCCACCGGACCACCGCCGGCACCGGGACGGGGCCGCCGAGGAGGACGAGCACCTGGACCGTCGGCGGGCCGGGCGGCAGGCCGCCCGCCACCCAGGCTGATGGCCGTGAACTCCCTTACCGGCGGGCCGGTCAAGCAGGGAGGGCAGGGCCGCGTGCTCGCACTCACGCCCACGGCAGCGACGCCCGCACCTCGAATCCGCCGTCGGGGGTGTGGCCGTGCTCCAGGCGGCCGCCCGCCAGGGTCGCCCGTTCGGTCAGGCCGATCAGCCCCTGCCCGGAGCCGGGTACGTGCGGCACCTCGCCCTCGGGGGCCGGGTTGCTCACGGAGACGGTGAGTCCGGTGCCCGGCGCGCCGCTGACGGTCACCGTGACCTCCGTGCCGGGGGCGTGTTTGCGCGCGTTGGTCAGAGCCTCCTGGGCGATCCGGTAGACGGTGCGGCCTACGGAGGACGGGACGGCGGCGGGGTCGTCGACCCGATGGCCGAGGGAGACCTTCATACCGGCTTCCCGGGACTCGGCGACCAGCGTGTCCAGCGCCCCGAGCGTCGGCTGCGGCCGCCCGGTGTCGTCGGGCTCGCCCGCCCGCAGCACGCCGATGATCTCCCGCAGGTCCTGCAGGGCCTCGTGCGCGCTCTCCCGGATCACACCCGCCGCCCGCGCCGTCTCCGCCGGGGGCGCGTCGGGCCGGAACTCCAGGGCGCCCGCGTGCACGCTCAGCAGCGTCAGCCGGTGGGCGAGCACGTCGTGCATCTCCCGCGCGATGGCCTCGCGGGCGAGCCGCTGCGCCTGCTCGGCCCGCAGTCGCGCCTCCGTCTCGGCGCGCCGGGCGCGGTCCCTGAGGCTCACCATGAGCTGCCGCTTGGCCCGCACGAACATGCCCCAGCCGACGATCGCCAGGGTGAGCACCACGACGAAGAGCACGGCCACCAGGTAGGGGAGGTCCGCGTCGGGACGCAGCCAGTAGTAGAGCGGGACGAGCGCCGCGTTGATGCCGCCGACCCAGGCCACGTACCGGAAGGGGCGGTGCACGGCGAGGGTGAACAGCGCTATCAGGCCCGCGCCGCCCGCGGTCTCCGAGACGAAGGTGACGGGGGTCATCGCCACGGCCAGCCCCAGCGGCCAGCGGCGGCGCAGCCAGACCGCCCCGCAGGCGAGCGCGCCGATCACCTGGTCGACGACGGCCAGGCCGGGCGGGACATGGGGGTTGCCGGCGAGCGCCTCCACGGCGGTCGCGCCGACCACCACGGCCAGCACGAAGCAGGAGAAGTCGACGACCCAGTCACGGGCGGTGCGGCGGGGCCGCCGCCCGGCCGGTGCGGCGCCGGGGTCGAGTTCGTGCAGAAGGGCCGACGGAATGAACCATCTGCGCCCGGTGAACAGCGCGGGCGTCTCCCCCACGGGCACCGGGGAGGCCTGTTCCACGTCGTCACTCCTCACGAGCGGCAAATCTACGCAGCCGCGGCGCCGTTGACCCGCCCCCGGGCCCGATCGTCGACCAAAGTCGCCGCGCCGCAGACTTTCGGCGCGGCGGGCCCGACCGGACCCGGGACTTCCGCCGGCGGAGGGCCGCCCCGCGGCCGATGTGCGTGGGGGGACCGCGGGGCGAGGCTCAGGGCATGACGGAGGTACTGCGGATACTCGGCCTCCTCGCCCTGGTGCAGGGCGTGGCGGGCCTGGTGCACACGTTCACCGACTGGAACTGGGGCCTCGTGCAGCGACTGGGGTTCCTCGACGGCTACGAGGTCTACGCGAGCGTCGCCCTGCTCGTGCTGGGCGTCGCCCTGTTCGCGGCGGCCGCCGGCCGGAAGTCCGCCTGAGTGGCCCCGGGCGGACTTCCGGCCGGCGTTCACCGTCTGGAAGACGGTGCCGTCCTGCTCGAACGGGCAGGGGCCACTCTGCTCGATCAGATCGAGCGTGTCGTGGGCCTGGGACGGCAGGTCGCTGTAGCAGATGTCACCGACGGCGGTGGGGGCCGCGTCGGCCGTGGTGGCGGAGACGGTGCCGCCGACGAGGAGGGCAGAGAGTGACATGTCAATGACAAGCCAGGGAAATTTCCCGTGAAGGCCCCCGGGTTCACGGGAGTTCACCTGCCCACCGGCACCCTCACGCGCTGCTCACCAGGGCCGGGGAGGACGCCGGGCGGGACGGCTACGCGTTCTCCGGCAGGGCGTACTCGCCGTACTCCGGGCGGCCCTTCAGGTCGTACGACTGGATCGAGACGCCCGCGCCGGTGACGCTCCCCCCGGCGTGCTCGAACGCGGTCGGCACGGCGCCCTCCCTGAACAGCCGGAACCCGGAACCGAGCACGACCGGGAAGGTCAGCAGGTGGAGGGTGTCGACGAGGTCGAGCGCGAGCAGGGACCCGACGAGGGCACCGCTGCCGTGCACCTGGACCTCGCCGTCGGTGCGCTCCTTCAGCGCGGTGACCTCCTTGGCGAGGTCCCCGGACAGCACGGTCGCGCCGGCCCACGCGGGGTCCGTCAGGGTCGAGGAAGTCACGTACTTCGGCAGGGAGTTGAGCTTGGAGGCGACCGGGTCGCCGGGATCGGTCACCTTCGGCCAGAACGTGGCGAAGATGTCGTACGTACGGCGTCCGAGCAGGAAGGCGCCCGGGCGGGCGAAGACCTCGTTGATGAACCGGCCGAAGTCCTCGTCGGCGTACGGAAAGCTCCAGCCGCCGTGCGTGAAGCCCCCGCGGGTGTCCTCGTGCGGGCCGCCGGGGGCCTGGTAGACGCCGTCGAGGGTGACGAAGAGGGTGGAGACGAGCTTGCCCATGGCGGGTGCCTTCCTTCCGGAGTCTCGGTGGGGCCTGGTGTCATCGGTTCAGACCCCGCCGGCGCCCGCAACTCATCGCTGGGCCGGACGGCGCGCCTCGCCCGCGTGCCGGCACCGGCCCGGGAGTTCGACGTCCGTTCACCGCCAGTGTCCCGGTCGCGTGGCCGCTGGGATGGACGCATGACTTCTCAGGGAACTCTGGACGGCAAGGTGGCTCTCGTGACCGGCGGGAGCCGTGGCATCGGCGCGGCGACGGCCCTGCGGCTGGCCCGGGAGGGCGCGGACGTCGCCGTCGGCTATGTGAACGGCAAGGAGGCGGCGCAGGACGTCGTACGGGCGGTGGAGTCGCTGGGTCGCCGGGCGGTGGCACTGCGCGCGGACGCGGCGGAGGCCGCCGGGGCAGCCGGTGTCGTGGACGCGGCGGCCGAGGCGCTGGGCGGGCTCGACGTCCTGGTGAACAACGCGGGGGTGGGGGTGCTCGGGCCACTGGAGAGCCTGTCGCTCGCGGAGGTGGAGCGGGTGCTCGCCGTCAATGTGCGCGCCGTCTTCCTGGCGTCCCAGGCGGCCGCCGCGCGGATGCCCGAGGGCGGGCGGATCATCACGATCGGCAGCTGCATGGCCCAGCGGGTGCCGGGGCCCGGCGGGACGCTCTACGCGACGAGCAAGGCCGCGCTGATCGGGCTGACCAAGGCCCTGGCCAGGGAGCTCGGCGGGCGCGGGATCACGGCGAACCTCGTCCATCCCGGCCCGATCGACACCGGCATGAACCCTGCGGACGGGCCGTACGCGGCCGGGCAGGCGGCGATGACGGCACTGGGGCGGTTCGGGACGGCGGACGAGGTCGCGTCGATGGTGGCCTACCTGGCCGGGGCGACGTACGTGACCGGGGCGGAGTTCCCGGTGGACGGCGGACACGCGGCGTGAGCCTTGGGCGGTGGGGACAGGCGGGCGGGCACCGCGGGGGACGGGCGGGCGCGCGCGGGACGGGCGGGCGGGCACCGCGGGGGGCGGGCGGGCGCGCGCGGGACGGGCGGGCGGGCACCGCGGGGGGCGGGCGGGCGCGCGCGGGACGGGCGGGCCCGCCGGGCACGCGCGCGGTAGCGTCCCGGCGTCCCTAGTGCCCTACGCGGGCCGGGGCGCCGGGCGCACGCCCCGGTAGCACTAAGACACCCCCGGCCGTACGCAGACGCCGCCGGGCCCACGCCCGGAACGCACGCGGCATCCGCGGCCGTATGAGGGCCGGGACGCCGGGCGCACACCCTTCGGTGGGGCCGGCTGTCTCAGCCGCCCAGTTCCTGGTGCCGTGCCGTCAGCCGGCTCGTTCCCTCCTGGGTCAGGGAGCCGAACAGGCGGAGCCTGGAGATGCCGCCGTCCGGGAATATGTCCACGCGCGCGTGCGTGCCGACGGCCGGGTCCGGCAGGACGAAGCGGTGGTTGGTGTCGGGCTGGAGGCGGGTGCGGGGCAGGATCTCCTGCCAGTCGCCGTCCTCGCCGTCCTTGACCGAGACCGAGGCCCAGCCGGCGCTGTTTCCCTTGAGGTAGGCAGTGTCGATCTCCAGGGCGCGGATCCGGGACTGGGCGGCGAGCCGGTAGCGGATCCAGTCGTGGCCCTGGTCGCGGCGGCGGCGCGTCTCCCAGCCGTCGTCCATCTTGCGGGAGCGGCCCGGCCGGATGGTGTTGGTGGCGGGCGAGTAGAAGAGGTTGGAGGCGTCCTCGGCCCGGCCGCCGTTCTCCAGGGCGACGACGTCGAAGGTACCGAGCACCTCCAGCCACGCGGGGTCGGGGACGACCTCGCCGTGGACGCGCAGGCGGGCGATGCCCCCGTCGGGGTGCTGGTTGACCCGCAGGTGGGTGAAGCGCTGCTCGACGGCGACGGAGAAACCGTTCGCCGCGTGGCCGCCGACCGGCGTGCGCGGGACCAGGGTCGTCCACTTGACGTCGTCCCCGAGGAGTTCCTCCGGGGAGGGGGAGCCGGCGACGCAGGTGCCCTCGACGGACACGGCCTGCGGGTAGTTGCCGCGGAAGTGCGCGGTGTCGACGACGATCCCGCGGATCACGCCCGGGGCGCCGAGGCGGACCAGCGCCCAGTCGTGGTCCTCCGCGGTCGGCCAGGGGTGCTCTGCGGAGGCGCCCCGGCGGCGGCGCGTCTCCCAGCCGTCCATGATCTTGCCCTTGTGCCCGAAGCGCTCGGGGTCGAACTCGGCGCGCTCGGGCACCAGCAGGTTCTCGCGCTGGGCGAAGAACTCGTCGTTGGCGGCGATGACACCGGCGCCGAGGTGCCGGTCGGCGAGGTTGGCGTACTGGGTGAAGGGGAAGCCGGCGGTGCGGTAGTCCGCGTAAGGGTCGCCGCCTCCGTAGGGGTTCGCGTCGCCGGTGAAGCTGGGAATCGCCGTCACGGGATGGATGCCTTTCGGGGGTCGGCCGGTGGGGATGCGGGTGCGGGGAGGTCTACGGCTGCCTGGTGAGGAGTCGGCCCTTCGGTTCGGTGAACTCGCCGTCCGCGACGATGCGCTGCCCGCGCAGCCAGGTGGACTTCACGACGCCGTGCAGGGTCCTGCCCGCGTAAGCCGTGACGTGGTTGCGGTGCTGGAGGGCCGCCGGCTCGACGGTGAAGGTCTCGTCGGGGGCGAGGACGGCGAAGTCGGCGTCGCGGCCCGCCGCGATGGCGCCCTTGCGGTCGTCGAGCCCGACGAGTTCGGACGTCCGTGTGGACATCCAGCGGACCACGTCCTCCAGGCGGTGCCCGCGCCGGCGGGCCTCGGTCCACACCGCCGCCAGGCTCAGCTGGAGCCCGGAGATGCCGCCCCAGGCCGTCGCGAAGTCGTCGGTCTTCAGGTCGGCGGTGGACGGGGAGTGGTCGGTGACGACGCAGTCGATGGTGTTGTCGGCCAGCGCCTGCCAGAGCAGGTCCTGGTTGGCGGCCTCGCGGATCGGCGGGCAGCACTTGAACTCGCTGGCGCCGTCGGGGACTTCCTCGGCGGTGAGGGTCAGGTAGTGGGGGCAGGTCTCCACGGTGATGCGGACGCCCTCCGCCCGCGCCTCGGCGATCATCGGCAGGGCGTCGCTGGAGGAAAGGTGCAGCACGTGCACGCGCGCGTGGAGGGCCTTCGCCTCGCGGATCAGCTGGGCGATGGCGGTGTCCTCGGCGTCCCGGGGGCGGGATGCGAGGAAGTCGGCGTACCTGGGGCCGGGCCGCTGCGGGGCGGAGGCGAGGCGGTGGGGGTCCTCGGCGTGCACGATGAGCAGGCCGTCGAAGGCGGCGATCTCGGCCATGGTGCGGGCGAGAGGGTCCCGCTCCAGGTGCGGGAACTCGTCCACGCCGGAGGGCGACAGGAACGCCTTGAAGCCGAAGACGCCGGCCTCGTGCAGCGGGCGCAGGTCCTTGATGTTGCCGGGCAGGGCTCCGCCCCAGAAGCCGACGTCGATGTGCGCCTTGTCGGCGGCGACCTGCTGCTTGGTGCGCAGGTGCGCGACGGTCGTGGTCGGCGGGAGGGAGTTGAGGGGCATGTCGACGAGGGTCGTGATGCCGCCGGCCGCCGCGGCGCGGGTGGCGGTCCAGAAGCCCTCCCACTCGGTGCGGCCCGGGTCGTTGACGTGCACGTGGGTGTCGACCAGGCCGGGCAGCAGGACATGGTCGCCCAGGTCCTCCAGGCGGGCGGTCTCCGGTACGGGTGCGTCGTACGGGAGGACGGCCGTGATCGTGCCGTCGGCGACCGCGACCGATGCGGCGCGCGTCCCTTCGGGAGTGATGACACGCGTCGAGCGAAGCACCAGTTCAGCGTCGGACACCCGAACCCCTTACGTCCACTTGCTTGCGTTAACTTCCACGTAACGGAATTCAACTTTCTGTTGAAGGAGTCTTCCCTCCCGCCCGGACTCCGTCAAGGGCACACTGGACTACGGCGCCCTCCCCGCGGCCAACCCTGGACGTTTCCACAAAGCGGAATTAAGATTCCAATAAGCAGAACGTAGCTACGTACACACCGGGGAGTCAACCGCCTGCCGGGTAGGCTTCAGCTCTTCCGCCAGTCCCGAAAGGAACGCGCCGTGCCGACGTCCAGCGCCAGCACCACCGACTCCGCCCGGTCCTCCTCCAACGGTGGGGTCCAGTCCCTGGAGCGCGCCTTCGACCTGCTCGAACGGATGGCGGACGCGGGCGGAGAGGTGGGCCTGAGCGAGCTGTCCGCGAGCAGCGGACTGCCCCTGCCGACCATCCACCGCCTGATGCGCACGCTGGTGGTCTGCGGGTACGTACGCCAGCAGCCCAACCGGCGGTACGCGCTCGGCCCGCGCCTGATCCGCCTGGGCGAGTCGGCCTCCCGGCTGCTGGGCACCTGGGCGCGGCCGTACCTCGCGCGGCTGGTCGAGGAGACCGGCGAGACGGCGAACATGGCACTGCTGGACGGGGACGAGATCGTCTACGTGGCCCAGGTACCCTCGAAGCACTCGATGCGCATGTTCACGGAGGTCGGCCGGCGCGTGCTGCCGCACTCCACGGGCGTGGGCAAGGCCCTGCTCGCCGGGTTCCCGCCGGAGGAGGTGCGCGCCCTGCTCTCCCGTACGGGCATGCCCGCCGCGACGAAGAAGACGATCACGACGCCCGACGGGTTCCTCGCGGCGCTGGAGGACGTGCGCCGCGAGGGCTACGCGATCGACGACAACGAGCAGGAGATCGGCGTCCGCTGCCTTGCGGTCCCGGTGCCCGACTCCCCCACCGCCGCCGCCATCTCCATCTCCGGCCCGGCGGGCCGGGTCACGGAGGCGGCGACGGACCGGATCGTGCCGGTGCTGCAGCAGGTCGCCGGCGAACTGTCGGAGGCCCTCGCCAGCCAGAGCCCCGCCTGACGGACTGACAACGCCGCCCCGGGAGCCGCCCCCGGCGACCGGCACGGCCGGGAAACCGCCTTCGCGTCCGGCGGCCGGGCCTCTCGCGAGAGAACCGCATCCGGCGAGAACTCCCGCCGGGACCACGACTGGACCGGCGGCGCCGGTGCGGCCGGTGCGCTCAAGACACGCAGGCGCGGGCGCCGGCCCGACCGCGACCCGCTGGGGCACGGCCCAGGATGGCCTCGCGCAGGCATCGCGGCGGGGCCGGGCGGCCCGTTTCCGGGACGTCAGGGCCCGCCGCCGGCAGGCCCGCGGGCAGGTGGCGCCCCGGGCCGCGCACCCGGGTTACCGGGATTCCCCTCCGTAGCACCGATCCGGACCGCACTCCTGGCCCTGCCCGTGCACCGGCCCTCCGAAGAGGTCCACCGCCCGGCGGACCTCCGACAGACCCGGGGACAGCGCGCTCACCGAGCCGATCGCCCCGGCGATCAGCAGCAGGGAGCGGCGCATGCGCGGGACCTCGGGGGCGCCGGTGGCCGCCACGGCGTCCAGGGCGGCCAGTTCCTCATCGGCGATGCTCCGATCGGCGAACTCACCGGGATGAGCGGCCAGGCGGCGGCGCAGCCGGGACACCGCGAAGCGCAGCTCCGTCACGCGCGGGTCCTCGTCACCGCCGGTCACAGGCCCCTGCCGCTTCCGCTCCACGCTCCGCAACACAGTCCTCCCCCTCGCACCTCTGTCGTGCGCGTGCCCTTCCGACGCGAAGTCCCCCACACCGGGCAGCGCTCGGCCGCCCGGCCGGTCGGTGCGGGCGACAGTAAACGACGCGGACCACCGGACGCCAGCCCATTGCGTCATCGACTTGTTTCGCTGCGTGACTTTCCGGCCCGAGGCGCACGTCCGTGCGATGCTCGCCCCCGCGCCGCGCCGGGCCCGCGCGGGGCGTGCGGTATGCAGGGGTCATGACGACACGGGAGACGAAGGGCGGGGCACGGGCGGTCGCGGGACTGCTGCTGGCCGCAGGGGGCGGGCGGCGGCTCGGCGGGCGGCCCAAGGCACTGCTCACCCACCGGGGACGGCCGCTCGTGGAACACGCGGTGCGGGTGCTGCGGGAGGGCGGCTGCGAGCGGGTCCATGTGGTGCTGGGCGCGCGGGCGGACGAGGTCCGGGCGCGAGCCGCACTGCCGGGATGCGTCCTAATCAGCAACCCCGACTGGGAAGAGGGTATGGGGACGTCCCTGCGGGCCGGGCTGGACTCGCTCGCCGGTTCGGGCGCGGCGGCCGCCCTGGTCTCGCTCGTCGACCAGCCCGGGATCGGCGCGGCGGCGGTGGCCCGGGTCCTCGGGGCGCACAAGGACGAGGAGTCGCTGGTGTCGGCCGCGTACGACGGGGTGCGCGGCCATCCGGTGCTGTTCGGGGCCGCCCACTGGGCGGGCATCGCCGCGACTGCGACCGGGGACCGGGGGGCACGCGCCTATCTGAACGAGCACGAGCCGGGGATCACGCTCGTCGAGTGCGGGGACGTGGCCCGGCCCTTCGACATCGACACGGAGGCCGATCTGGCCCACCTTGAGTGAGCAGGGTGGCACGGAGCGCCACCTTGCCTCGGCCTGGAGAGTCTCGACATCAACAGACGATTGAACTTCCACTATGAGGAAACTAGTATCCACTGATCAGAAGCGCCCGAAGGCTCCGCGGGCGCCGATCGCCGTATCCGGGAAGACTGGCACCCGGTGCCATGCCGCCGGTTCGTCTTCACAGCTCGCTGAAGGAAGTGACCGTTCATGTCCGCTCCAGCGCCGTCCCCGCTGGCCATCGTCGACGCCGAGCCCCTGCCCCGCCAGGAGGAGGTCCTCACCGAAGCGGCCCTCGCCTTCGTGGCCGAGTTGCACCGGCGGTTCACGCCGCGGCGTGACGAACTCCTCGCCCGCCGCGCCGAGCGCCGCGCCGAGATCGCCCGCACCTCCCGCCTCGACTTCCTCCCGGAGACGGCCGGGATCCGCGCCGACGACTCCTGGAAGGTCGCCCCGGCGCCGGACGCCCTGAACGACCGCCGCGTCGAGATCACCGGCCCCACCGACCGCAAGATGACCATCAACGCCCTCAACTCGGGCGCCAGGGTGTGGCTCGCGGACTTCGAGGACGCCTCGGCGCCCACGTGGGAGAACGTGGTCCTGGGCCAGCTCAACCTCACCGACGCCTACACCCGTGCCATCGACTTCACGGACCCGGTGTCCGGCAAGTCGTACGTGCTGAAGGCGGACGAGGAGCTCGCCACGGTCGTCATGCGCCCGCGCGGCTGGCACCTGGACGAACGCCACCTCACCGACGCGGACGGCACCCCGGTGCCCGGCGCGCTCGTCGACTTCGGCCTGTACTTCTTCCACAACGCCCAGCGCCTGCTGGACCTGGGCAAGGGCCCCTACTTCTACCTCCCCAAGACGGAGTCGCACCTGGAGGCCCGCCTCTGGAACGAGGTCTTCGTCTTCGCGCAGGAGTACTGCGGCATCCCGCAGGGCACGATCCGGGCCACCGTCCTGATCGAGACGATCACGGCCGCGTACGAGATGGAGGAGATCCTCTACGAGCTGCGCGACCACGCCTCCGGGCTGAACGCGGGCCGCTGGGACTACCTGTTCTCCATCGTCAAGAACTTCCGTGACGGCGGCGCCAAGTTCGTCCTGCCGGACCGCAACGCGGTGACGATGACCGCCCCGTTCATGCGCGCGTACACCGAACTCCTCGTCCGTACCTGCCACAAGCGCGGCGCACACGCGATCGGCGGCATGGCGGCCTTCATCCCCTCCCGACGGGACGCCGAGGTCAACAAGGTCGCCTTCGAGAAGGTCCGCGCCGACAAGGACCGCGAGGCGAACGACGGTTTCGACGGCTCCTGGGTCGCCCACCCCGACCTGGTCCCGATCGCCATGGAGTCCTTCGACAAGGTCCTCGGCGACAAGCCCCACCAGAAGGACCGGCTGCGCGAGGACGTCGACGTCAAGGCGGCCGACCTCATCGCCGTCGACTCGCTCGACGCCAAGCCCACGTACGCGGGCCTGGTCAACGCCGTGCAGGTCGGCATCCGTTACATCGAGGCCTGGCTGCGCGGTCTCGGCGCGGTCGCCATCTTCAACCTGATGGAGGACGCGGCCACCGCCGAGATCTCCCGCTCGCAGATCTGGCAGTGGATCAACGCTGAGGTCGTCCTCGACAACGGCGAGCAGGTCACCGCCGAGCTGGCCCGCAAGGTCGCCGCCGAGGAACTCGCGGCCATCCGCGCCGAGATCGGCGACGAGGCCTTCGCGGCCGGCAACTGGCAGCAGGCGCACGATCTGCTGCTGACGGTCTCCCTCGACGAGGACTACGCCGACTTCCTCACACTGCCGGCGTACGAGCAGCTCAAGGGCTGAACAGCTACCGCTCCGAGTGGCCCAGGGTCTTTCCCGGGGCCACTCGGTCGCGTACGGCCTTCTTCACGGCCGTCGGTTCGGGGAAGCCCTGCTCGCGCCGGTCCCATACGACCTCGTCGCCGACGCGCACGACGAACACCCCGCCCGTGCCGGGCCTGAGCGCGAGTTCGGTGACTTCGGCCTCGAAGGTCGTGAGCAGTTCCTGCGCCAGCCAGGCCGCGCGGGGCAGCCAGCGGCACTGGGTGCAGTACTCGATCTCGACACGGCCACTCATCCGAGGTGCACCGACCATTCCTGTTGGGCCGCGGGCCTGCCGTGCAGGTCGGGGACCTGTTTGAGCCACGCGGGGCGTCCTTGCTGGTTCTTCGCCGCCCGCAGGGCCTCCTCGGCGGCGAGCTCCTCCCGGGGCGGGAAGTCCGTGGGCAGCCACGCCCCGGAGGCCCGCACGCGCGCGTGGAGGTACGTCACGTACGCCTCGCGTGCCGCGTCAGGAGCGGCGAAGGCCGGGTCGTCCGCGAGCCAGGCGTCCGGGACTTCGGCGAGGATCTCTCGCAGCAGTTCCTCGGTCACCTTCGGCCCGAGTTCGGCGTCGGCGGCCCGGACGTCGGGCCCGTAGTGGCCGAGGGCGTGGTGCCGGAAGTCGTAGGCCTTGGCCGGGTCGGTGCCGTCCCAGCGGTGGTGGAAGACGAGGGCGGCGCCGTGGTCGATGAGCCACAGGCGCGGAGGCGCCACGCCCAGGGTGGGCCAGACCATCAGGTTGGAGCTGTGGACCGTGCGGTCGACGTTGACGGTCAGGGCGTCGAGCCAGACGATCCGCCCCGCCTCCAGCGGATCGACGGGGAAGACCCGGGCGACCTCCGGGGTGAAGTCCCGGGCTCCCGGCAGACAATCCATGCCGAGGTTGACCCCCGCGCTGGCCGCGTGCAGGCCCCGTACCTCCTGATGCGGCTCGTGCCGCGCGATCGCCGGGTCGAAGCGCACCAGGACCAGCTCTGGGAAGCGCAGTCCGAGGGCCCGGGCCAGTTCCCCCACGACCACCTCGGCGACCAGCGCCTTGCGGCCCTGTGCGGAGCCGGTGAACTTGACGACGTAGGTGCCGAGGTCGTCGGCCTCGACGACGCCGGGGACGGAACCGCCGGTCCGCAGGGGCTCGACGTATCGGGTCGCGGTGACCTCTCTCAGCATCTTCCCAGGCCCCACAAACCGTCTACCCGCCCTTCACGGCCGACTCCAGCGCATACAGCCCGAGCATACAAAGGCAGCCGCCCCGGCGCGGCGGCGCTCACGCGAGCCCATCGGCCGCTCGCCCCCTCGGCGCCGGGGACGTGGAGCGCCGCCGCCAGGGGGCGCGGGCCGGAAAGTACCGGTGCGTCCGTGCCGTGGCGCGCGGGTCGCCGACATCGGCCACGTCCCTGATGCCCGGCGGGCATCGGCTGCTCGCCGGTACGAGGGGGCCGGGGGCCCGGCGCGAGGCCAGGCGCCGAACCCTCTTGTCAAGGCGATATTAGGTTAGGCTAACCTTCGACGCGTGAGATCTGGTGAAGAAACGGCCGACGGACCGCGTCTGCGCGGACATCAGCTGTCGGCCACGGGCGTGACCGTGTCGTACGACGGCACGGACGTCGTGCACGACGCGGCGATCGCGCTGCGGCCCGGCGAGGTGACCGCCCTGGTCGGTCCCAACGGCAGCGGGAAGTCGACGCTGCTGCGGACGGTCGCCCGGCTGCAGCGGGCCCGCCGGGCCGAGCTCAGGATCGACGGCGACACCGACGGCCTCGCCCTGACCGCCCGGGAGTTCGCCCGCTACGTGGCCCTGCTGACGCAGGGGCGCCCCACGCCCAGCGGACTGACCGTGCGGGATCTCGTCGAGTTCGGCCGCTACCCCTACCGGGGCCGCTTCGGCCGCCCGGATCCGGACGCCTCGGCCGCGGTGGAGCGGGCGCTCGCGCTGACCGGGGTGACGGACCTCGCCGCGCGCGGCGCCGACCATCTGTCCGGCGGGCAGCTGCAGCGCGTGTGGCTCGCCGGCTGCCTCGCGCAGGAGACCGGTGTGCTGCTGCTGGACGAGCCGACGACCTATCTCGACCTGCGCTACCAGATCGAACTCCTCGACCTCGTCCGCGATCTGGCGGACGACCACGGGATCGCCGTCGGGGTCGTCCTGCACGACCTCGACCAGGCGGCGGCCATCGCCGACCGGATCACGCTGCTCGAAGCGGGCCGGATCGTCGCCGACGGCCCGCCCGAGGAGGTCCTGACCCCGCAGCGGCTGACCGCCGTCTACGGCATCCGGATCGACGTCGACACCGACCCCCACACCGGCCGGATACGGACCCGCCCGATCGGCCGGCACCACACCCGTACCACCCGTAGCGAAAGGCTCGGCACCACCTCATGAGACGTCTCCTGCTCACCGCGGCCACCACCACCGCCGCGGCCCTCACCCTCGCCGCCTGCGGCACCACCGAGCCGGCCGCCGACAGCTCGCCGAAGAAGACCTCCGAGGCCATCAGCCTCACCGACTCCACCGGCGCGAAGGTCGAGCTCGACGGCCCGGCCAAGAAGGTCGTCGCCACCGAGTGGAACGAGGTCGAGAGCCTCATCACCCTCGGCGTCGACCCCGTCGGCGTCGCCGACGTCAAGGGCTACAAGACCTGGGACACCGCCGTCCCGCTGAAGAACGAGCCGAAGGACATCGGCACGCGCGGCGAGCCGAGCATGGACACCATCGCCTCGCTCTCCCCCGACCTCATCGTGGCCAGCTCCGACCTGCCGGACGCCGCCGTGAAGCAGCTGCGGAAGATCGCCCCTGTGCTGGAGATCAAGTCCGCGGACGCCTCCGACCAGGTCGGGCAGATGTTCGAGAACCTCGACCTCATCGCCAAGGCCACCGGCACCACCGACAAGGCCGAGACGGCCCGGAAGAACTTCGAGGCCAAGGTCGCCGAGGGCAAGAAGGCCCTCGCCGACGCCGGGCTCGACGGCGCCGGCATCGCCTTCGCCGACGGCTATGTCACCTCCAACCAGGTCTCCCTGCGCCCCTACACCAGCGGCTCGCTCATCGGCGCCGTCAACGAGCGGCTGGGACTGAAGAACGCCTGGAAGGTCAAGGGCGACCCGGCCTACGGCCTCGGCACCACCGACGTCGAGGGCCTCACCGCCCTGCCGAAGGACGTCCGGTTCGCCTACATAGGCAACGACGGCGACAAGTCCAGCAACCCCTTCACCGGACAGCTGAAGAAGAACGCCGTCTGGACCTCCCTGCCGTTCGTGAAGTCGGGTGACGTGCACCGGCTGCCCGACGGCATCTGGATGTTCGGCGGTCCCGAGTCGATGGAGGCGTACATCGACGCTCTCGTCGACGCGCTGACCAAGTAGCGGGGCCATGGCCGTCACCGAAGCGCCCCCCGTCACCCGTCGTCCGGCGGCCGCGTCCCGGACGGGCGCGGCCGCGGTGACGGCCGGACTCGTCCTCCTGGTCGCCGCCCTCGCCGTCGTCGACATCACCCAGGGAACCGCGGCCGTCGGGCCCTCACAGGTGTTCAAGGCCCTGACCGGGCAGGCCGATCCGGGCGACGCCTCGGTGGTGATCGCCTCCCGGCTGCCGCGGATGACCGCCGGCCTCCTGGTCGGCGTCGTCCTCGGCATCGCGGGTGCCGTCCTGCAGGCCGTCAGCCGCAACGTGCTCGCCTCGCCCGACACCCTTGCCGTGAACGCCGGTTCCTATCTGGCCCTCGGGCTGGTCGGCGCCACCGGCGTCTCGCTGCCGCTGCTCGCCTCCTCCGGCGTCGCCTTCGCGGGCGGGCTGGTGGCCGCGGCCGTGGTGCTCGCCCTGTCCGGCCTCGGCACGGGTACCGTACGGCTGGTCCTCGCCGGCACCGCGCTCGCGCTGGGCCTGAACTCCGTCACGGAAGGGCTGCTCCTGCTGTTCCCGCAGCAGACAGAGGGCCTCTACCAGTGGAACCAGGGCAGCATCGCCCAGAACGGCTTCGACGGCGTCCTGCAGATGCTGCCCGTCGCCCTGGTGGGTCTCGCCGGGCTGCTGCTGGTCGCCCGCCGGGTCGACGCGCTCGCCCTCGGGGACGACGCGGCGCGCGGGCTGGGCGTCCCCGTCCACGCCACCCGCGTCACGGTGGTCGTCCTCGCGGCCCTGCTGTCCGCGGCAGCCGTCACGCTCGCCGGCCCCCTCGGCTACGTCGGACTGTGCGCCCCGGCCCTGGTGCGTCCGCTCGCCCGCCGGTTCCGGGGCCTCGTCCGGGCCAGGGCGGCCCTGCCCGTGGCGGGCCTGGCCGGTGCAGGCCTGGTGCTCGGGTCCGACGTGCTGCTGCGGGCACTCGTCCCCGCGGACACGGCGGTCGCCGTCCCCACGGGCATCGTCACCAGCCTGGTCGGTGCCGTGTTCCTGGTCGTGACAGCGGTGCGGCTGCGGGACACCGCCGGGGCCGAGACACCGGACCGGCTGCGGATCCCGAGCCGGGCGGCGTTCCTGGTGGCGGTGACGGTCCTGGTCGCCGCGGTCGTCGGCGTCACGCTGGCCGGTGTCCTGCTCGGCGACAGCAAGCTGCTGCTCGGCGACGTCGCCAACTGGCTGCAGGGGCGGGCCGGACGGACGGTCTCCTTCGTCCTGGACACCCGCGTGCCGCGCGTGCTCGCGGCCCTGTGCGCGGGCGCGTCGCTCGCCCTGGCCGGCACGCTGGTGCAGGCCGTGACCCGCAACCCCCTCGCGGAGCCCGGGGTACTCGGCGTCTCCGGCGGAGCCGCGCTGGGCGCGGTCCTGCTCGTGACCACCGCCCCCGCCGTCGGATCCTGGGGCGTCGCCGGTGCCGCCTTCGCGGGTGCGGCGCTGGCCTCCGCCATCGTCTTCGGGCTCGCCGCCCGGGGCGGCTACCGGCAGAACCGGCTGGTTCTCGTCGGCATCGGCATGGCGGCCGGATCGACGGCCCTGATCAGCCTGCTCATCGTGCTCACCGACCCGTTCAACGCCACGAAGGCGCTGACCTGGCTGTCCGGCTCGACGTACGGGCGGACCATGGCCGACGTGCTGCCCGTCGCGCTCGTGCTGGCGCTGGGCCTGGCCGTCGCGGTCGCCCGGCGCACCGAGCTGGACCTGGTCTCCCTCGACGAGGACACCCCGCGGCTGCTCGGCCTCGGGCTGCCCGGGGCCCGGCTCGGCTTCCTGGTGGTGGGCGTGCTGCTCGCCGCGACCGCCGTCGCCTCGGCCGGCACCATCGGCTTCGTGGGCCTGGTGGCACCGCACGCGGCCCGCGCTCTCGTGGGCCGGCGGCATGTGCGGGTCGTACCGGTCGCCGTCCTGCTCGGGGCCGCGCTCGTCTGCACGGCCGACCTCATCGGCCGCACCGTCATCGCCCCGGCCCAGCTGGGCGCCGGCCTGATGACGGCGGTGATCGGCACGCCGTACTTCCTGTGGCTGCTGGTACGGGGCCGAAAGGGTGGATGAGTACACGAGAGATCATGACAGGTGCGGCACCCTCACGGAGTTCGCCGGGTAGGGCGCGTCGGCATGCCCGTGCTCCGGGTGCCGGCCGCGTCATGAACCGCCGGAGCGGCGCCGCGCCGCGGGCGTGATGACGTACAGGCCGAGGATGTCGGGCAGCGGCGCGACACCGGGGCCGCCCTCCCGCACCCAGGAGACGACGTCCTCGGTCGCGGCCGGGTCGTTGACCAGCCCGAGCCACACCGGCCGTGCCCCGGCGGCCCGGCCCGCGGCGGACGGCCGGACGACGATGACGTTGGCCTGGTCGCAGACGTCGAGGCAGTCGGAGACACGCACCGGTGCCGCCGCGCGCAGGCGCTCGGTCTGCTCGGCGTGATCGACGCCGGTCACCTTGGGGCTGCCGCAGCAGCAGTCCCGGCAGACGACGATGCGGCACGGGACCTCTCCGCCCGGCGTCGCCGACATGCCGCGCCCTCCCTCTCCGCTCGTGGTGATCATCATTTCATGCGGGATGCCCGGCCTCGGAGGGGGCGTCGGGCCGGCTCGTCACGTTCCTTCCGCGAGCGGGTTGGGCAGCGGCCGGTAGCGGGCGTCGGCGCCGTCCGCGCCCGTCCAGCGCAGCAGCAGGTTCGTCTTGGCGGGCAGGGTGGGTGAGGTGAGCAGGGCGGGGATCTCGGGGAGGTCGTGGCGGGCCAGTTCGCGGCGGGCGGCGGGCCAGGGGTCGAATCCGGGGTGGCGTTCGGCGAGGGCGCCGGCGATCTCCATCAGGTGGTTGACGACCAGGCAGTACACGAGCCGCTCCCAGCCCGCCTCGCGCGAGACCTCCGGCAGCAGCTTCACGCCCTCGGCGTCCCGGTACAGGGCCTGCACGGGCAGGCCGTCGGCGTCCACGGCGACCAGGGTGTTCTGCAGGTGGGCCTCGACGACGACGCCGTGCCCGGCGAAGACCGCCAGGGCCGGGGGCACCACCTGCGCGAGGTAGGCCGCCCACCAGGCCCCGGGGTCGGCGGCGCGGTCGAGCGGGCTGCCGTCGAAGCCCTCGACGAGTCCGGCGGCGAGCAGCGGCGTCGCGCCGGGCAGCAGACGGCCGCCGAAGCCGTCGCGGACGAGGACGGCCAGGGGCTCGAAGGCGAAGTCGGCGGTGCGGTAGCCGCGGTCACTGAGCCAGGCCGCGGGGCCTTCGCACGTCTCGAAGGCGGAGCGGACGGCCTCGTCGGTCCGGCGCAGGGCGAGCAGGTCGTGGCGCCACAGCCGGCGGATGTCGTTGGTGATGCGCACGTCCAGGCTGAACTTCAGGAAGAGGTCGTGCTCGGCCGTGTGGAGCGTGCGGATCGCGGCCGTGGGCCGGCTGTCGAAGGCGGTCGTGCCGAGCCGCACCAGCCGGCCGTCCGCGAAGGCGGCGTCGAGCTCCCCGCCGGCCAGGTCCAGCTGCCAGGGGTGGGCCGGGAGCAGCCGGTAGCCGGGCGGGGCGGTGCCGAGGGCGTCCAGGGCCGAGGTGTCGCCCTCCTCGACGACGCAGTCCTCGCGCAGTCCGAGCAGGGTCAGCGGGAACCGGGCGTACGCCTCGGGCGCGTACGGCAGCCAGCCGGCGGCGGGGCCGCCACCGCGCGCCTTGGGGGCGGGGTGGTGGGTGTGGCCGGTGAGGAGGCACTGCTCGGAGCGCAGGTAGAGGTCCCCGGGCGGGGTGGCGCGGGACCGGGCCGCGAGCAGCGCGGCCACGGCGTCCCGGCTGTCGATCATCTCGGCGGGCAGTTCGTGGTTGGACCGGCCCGTGTACCGGCGCAGTTCCTCGGCGACGAGTTTGACCAGTTCGGTGTGGTCGAGGCGGTGCCAGGCGTCCGCCGCCCGGACCTCGGGCCCGGAGGGCCGCCGGGTCCCGCGCACGCGCAGCAGGCGGTCGCCGCCGGGCAGGCGGTACACCCGGTGTCCGCCCTCCTGGCGCACCGGCCGGGCTACCTCCCGCAGCAGGCAGTTCAGCAGGGGCACGGCGGCGTACGCGTCGGCGAGACCGCCGGTGGCCGGGTCGTCACCGTGGGCCGAGTCGTCGTCGGCGGGCGGGGGCATGAGGTCCACGCGTTCCACTCGTCCCTGTGGTCCTTCCAGCGTTCCGGGCGGAGATGATCAGTATGTCGGTCGTCGCCATTCCGCTGTGACGCCCTATTCGTACCCGAGGAGCCCTCCCGTGCACCGTCCCCCCACCGCCGAGGCCGAGGTCGCCGACGAGCTGGCCCTCGTCCGGCCCGGACTCCTGCCGCGGTACGAGGCCGAACTGCCCGGTGCCCGGGCGGCCGTGCTGTCCCGCCTGTGGCGTGGTCTGGCCCATGATCCGCTGCCCTGGGTCACGCGCAGGGAGGAGGGCCGCGACGGGCTGACCCTGCACCTGCGCGACGGACGCCGGTTGCACGGTCCGCGGCCGGATCCGTACGCCACCGGCGCGTACGTCACCGTCGTACGGCTCGACGGGACGGACCACGACGATCCGGCGCGGCTGGTGACGGCCCTCGCCGTACCGCGGTCCGGCTCCTTCGCCGCCGAACTCGGTCACAGCGTCGCCTCGTTGGCGCTGTCGAGGGCGGGGCAGGAGGGTGCGCGGGAGACGTGGCCGGAGCAGGACTGGGAGTGGGAGCAGCGGATCGTGGACGGGCATCCGTTCCACCCGACCTGCCGGTCCCGGCCCGGTTTCTCGGTGGCCGAGCAGCTCGCCTACGGGCCCGAGCACCGGCCGCTGGTGGAGCTGGGGCTGGTGCCGGTGCGGGCGGAGGAGTGCCTCGTCACGGGCGAGTGGCCGCGGGAGCTGCGGGACGGGGGGCGGGTGGTGCTGCCGGTGCACCCGTGGCAGGCGGCGCATGTGCTGAAGCGGGCGTGCGAGGAGCGGCGGCCGGGGCATCCGCTGATGTCCCTGAGGACGCTCGCGCTGCCCGGCGGGCCGCATGTGAAGACCTCGCTCAGTGCCCGGCTGACGTCCTCGGTGCGGGACATCTCGCTGCCCTCGGTCGCCGCGTCCGCGGTGCTGTCGGACTTCGCCGGGGTACCGGCGGCCCGCACGGGCGGCCTGCTGCACGTCACCCGCACCCTGGGCGCGGCGGCGGGTGGCTCCCCCGATTTCGCGGCCGTCCTGCGGGAGTCGCCGCAGGCCTGCGCGGGCCGCGGCGAACGCGTCCTGCCGGTGGCGGCGCTCGCCACCACCGAGCTGCCCCGCTCCCCCGCCTGGCTGGCCGCCTTCGCGCGCCTCGCCCTCACGGTCGGCCTGCGGATGCTGGAGCTGGGCGTGGCCCTGGAGGCGCACGGACAGAATCTCCTGGTCGTCCTCTCCCCCACGGGTGATCCACTGCGGCTGGTCTACCGCGACCTGGCCGACATCCGCGTCAGCCCGGCCCGCCTCGCCCGCCACGGCATCGAGGTGCCCGAGCTGCCCGCCCGCATGGTCACGGACGACGAACGCGCCCTGCGCCGCAAGCTCTTCGGCTCCCTCGTGGCGGGCGCGCTGGCCGGGACCGCCGGGTCGTACGAGGCGCTCGCGGCGGCGCTGGAGAGGGCCGTACGGGATCTCCCGCACACCCCGGACCTCGCGGCGCTACGCGTGGATCCCCTGCCGACGAAGGCGCTGACGCTGATGCGGCTCTCGCCGCGGACGCCCGGCGACCAGTGGGCGGAACTGCCCAATCCGCTGCTGTGAGGCCCGTTTTGGAGCACGGGCGGGGTGATCAATAGGATCCGCCGATGATCACAAGTAAACGGCTGGCGGCGGGCGTCTGCGCCCTGCTCGCCGCGCTCACGGCCGGGCTCGCCTTCCCGGCCGGGGCGGCCGCCGGCGAACCCACCGGCCAGGACGCCCCCAAGGTCGACCTCGTCCTCGATGTGAGCGGCTCGATGCGGGCGCGGGACATCGACGGCCAGTCACGGATGGCCGCCGCGAAGCAGGCGTTCAACGAGGTGCTCGACGCGACGCCCGAGGAGGTCGAGCTCGGCATCCGCACCCTCGGCGCGAACTACCCCGGCGACGACCGGAAGACGGGCTGCGAGGACACCTCGCAGCTCTACCCGGTCGGCCCGCTGAACCGCACCAAGGCCAAGACGGCCGTCGCCACGCTCACCCCCACCGGCTGGACGCCGATCGGCCCGGCCCTGCTGAAGGCGGCCGACGACCTGGACGGCGGTGACGGCTCCAAGCGCATCGTGCTGATCAGTGACGGAGAGGACACCTGCGCCCCGCTCGACCCGTGCGAGGTGGCCCGGGAGATCGCCGCCAAGGGCATCGGCCTGACCATCGACACGCTGGGCCTGGTGCCGACCGCCAAGCTGAGCAGGCAGCTGAGCTGCATCGCCGAGGCGACCGGCGGCACCTACACCTCCATCGAGCACCAGGACGAACTCACCGACCGGGTCAACCAGTTGGTGGACCGGGCGGCCGATCCGGTGGTGACGCCGGTACCGGCGAAGGGCGCGGAGCGGTGTGCCGGGGCGCCGACGCTGAAGTCGGGCCTGTACAGCGACCGGGAGGAGTTCGGGCAGCAGCGCTGGTACCGGGTGGACCTCCCGCCGGGCAAGGAGCTGCGCGCCTCGGTGAGCGTGGCGGCGGACCGGGCCGTGAACCCGGGCCACGGCGTCCTGCTGCGGGCCGTCACGGCCAAGGGCCGCGAGATCGTGCGCGGCGAGGCCGCGGGCAACGGCCGTACGGACGTGATCTCGACGGGCCTGCGCTATCCGAAGGCCGCGAGCGACGAGGAGGGCGCCCCCGCCGAGGCCGTCTGCCTGGCCGTCTCGCACTCCTTCTCGGCGGCCTCCGGCGTGAAGACCACGCCCGGTCTGCCGCTGGAGCTGACCGTGGACGTCGTGGACGGACCGGGCCAGGCGGGCGACGTGGCCTCCTTCGGCCTCGGCCGTGGCTGGTGGCTGCTCGGCGTACTGATCCTCACCGGCTTCCTCGCCGGTCTCGTCTGGGGCTGGCTGTCGCGCTGGCGGTTCGCGGTCTGGAGGACCAACTGATGCGATTGGTAAGCGCGTTGAGCGCCGCGTTGCTGACCCTGGGACTGGCGGCCGCTCCGGCCGCGGCCGACCCGTGGCCGAGCGCGTCGCGGGACGGTTCCCCGGCGCCCAAGCGGGCGGGCACCTCGTTCCGCACGGCGACGGAGGTCGAGCAGGGCCAGCGGGCCACGGCGAACGGCTCCACCGGCGACTACCTGTACTGGTCGTTCCCCGCCGACACCGGGCAGCGCCCCACGGTCAGCGCGACGGTGCGGCTGCCGGAGTCCCACGCCCCCCAGACCTGGCAGATCGACGTGTACGACGGTCTGCGGCGCCGCCAGGCCTGCCAGTACGGGGCGCAGACACGCACCGCGGCGGCGGACGCGGCCTCCCTGGAGCTGACCTGCGTGCTGCGCACGGTCCGCGCCTGGTCGGAGCCGTGGGCCGACGACCCGCTGCCCGGTACGTACTACATCCGGCTGACGGCCACCGGCGTCGCCACCGCCGACCTCGGCCTCCCGGTCGACGCCGCAGTGCGGGCCGACTCCAGGGACATCGGCGGCTCGGCGGCGGTGGACGGCTCACTGGCCGAGCCGCTGGCGCCGGGCATCGCGACGAGGTCCGAGGACCAGGAGGAGAACGCGGCGGTGCTGGCCGGCCTGCGGCCCGAGGACGGCTGGGCGTCCGGCCGGTGGTCGGACCGGTGGGTGTGGACCGCGGTGGGCGGCGTGCTGGCCGCACTGGCGGGCGTCGCCGGGTACGCGCTGACGCGCGGCTCGGGACGTCCGGCACGGGTGCCGCCGGGCGCCTGACCATGCCTCAGGAGGCTCGCGGGCCGCGGGCCTCACCGGGGGCGCGGCCGAGCGCCCGAGCATGCCGCGCTCCGGAAGGCCCGTCGACGGCGGGCCTCACCGGGCCGCCGCCGAGCGCCCGACCATGCCGCGCTCCGGAACCCGCCGGGCGGGGGCCTCACTGGGGCGCCAGGGGATGTCCCGCCTCCGTCCGACCCCGGAGAATGCCTGCCGCGCCCGGGCCCCCTCTCATGCCTCGCGGAGCGCCTCGGCGAGCGTGCCCTCGCCGCTCACCTCGACCCGCCCCTCCCGCACGGCCCGGGCCAGGCTCAGCTCCCCCCGGCCGATCGCCGTGCACGTGCCGGTGTCCAGGACCAGCCGGGCGTCCGGCTCCCCGGGGGCGGGCCCGTCCCCGTACACCGGCCCCTCCTCGGCACCGGCGCGCAGGTGGAACAGCCCCTCCTCCAGACGGACTTCGACGAGTCCCTCCCGGTCCAGCAGCCGCAGCAGGGGCAGGGCGAACCAGTGCGCCCGTACGGCGTCCGTCGGCCGGCGCTCCCCGAGCTCCGCCTGCCCCCACGCCCCCAGCGCCTGGAGCACCGGCAGCAACTCCCTTCCGCGAGGCGTGACTTCATACACGAAGGCGGCACCGGGCGGCGGCAGCCGGCGCCGGGTCGCGAGGCCGTCGCGCTCCATGTCCTTCAGCCGCGAGGCGAGTACGTCCGTGCTGACGCCGGGCAGGTCCGCGTGCAGGTCGGTGTAGCGGCGGGGGCCGGCGAGGAGCTCGCGCACGATCAAGAGGGTCCAGCGGTCGCCGACCAGGTCGAGGGCGCGGGCGGCGGAGCAGTACTGGTCGTAGCTTCGGCGAGGTGGCATGCGACGCAGTCTAGACAAGTTGTTGGACTTTCCAAGCGGCTACTTGGTAAAACCAAGCAACATCAGTTGGCAGAGGGGAAGCGGCGCATGGAGTTCCGGCAGTCGAGCAAGCTCAGCGAGGTCTGTTACGAGATCCGCGGCCCTGTGATCGAGCACGCCAACGCGCTGGAGGAGGCGGGCCACAGCGTGCTGCGCCTCAACACCGGCAATCCCGCGCTCTTCGGGTTCGAGGCGCCGGAGGAGATCCTCCAGGACATGATCCGGATGCTGCCGCGGGCGCACGGATACACCGACTCGCGCGGCGTCCTCTCCGCCCGCCGCGCGGTCGCCCAGCGCTACCAGACCCTGGGGCTGGAGGTGGACGTGGACGACGTCTTCCTCGGCAACGGCGTGTCCGAACTGGTGTCGATGGCCGTGCAGGCGCTCATCGAGGACGGCGACGAGATCCTCATCCCCGCACCGGACTTCCCCCTCTGGACGGCGGTGACGACCCTCGCGGGCGGCAAGGCCGTCCACTACCTGTGTGACGAGCAGGCCGACTGGTACCCCGACCTCGACGACATGGCGTCGAAGATCACCGACCGCACGAAGGCGGTCGTGATCATCAACCCGAACAACCCCACCGGCGCGGTCTACCCGAAGGAGATCGTCGAGGGCATCCTCGACCTCGCCCGCCGCCACGGCCTCATGGTCTTCGCCGACGAGATCTACGACCAGATCCTCTACGACGACGCCGTGCACCACTCGGCCGCCGCACTCGCCCCCGACCTGGTGGTCCTCACCTTCTGCGGCCTGTCGAAGACGTACCGCGTGGCGGGCTTCCGCTCCGGCTGGCTGGTGGTCACGGGCCCCAGGCAGTACGCCAGGGACTACCTGGAGGGCCTCAGCATGCTGGCCTCCATGCGGCTGTGCGCCAACGCGCCCGCGCAGTACGCCATCCAGGCCGCGCTCGGCGGCCGGCAGTCGATCGGCGAGCTGACCGCGCCGGGCGGGCGGCTGCGGGAGCAGCGGGACGTGGCCTGGCAGAAGCTCAACGAGATCCCCGGCGTGACCTGCGTGAAGCCCAAGGGCGCGCTGTACGCCTTCCCGCGCCTGGACCCCAGGGTGCACCGGATCCACGACGACGAGCGGTTCGTCCTGGACCTGTTGCTGCGGGAGAAGATCCAGGTGGTCCAGGGCACGGGCTTCAACTGGCCGGCCCCCGACCACTTCCGCATCCTGACCCTGCCGCACGCGGAGGACCTGGAGGCGGCGATCGGACGGATCGGGCGGTTCCTCGGCGGGTACCGCCAGTAGGCGCGGTTGTCAGTGGCGGGTCGTAGCCTTCGAGCAGGTGGGAAGAGTCCCCGAGGCCGAAGCCCCCGAGGCCGGGAGAGGAGCGCGCCGTGACCCGACCGCCGACCGCCGCGCAGCGGCGTGTCATCGACGCCGCCGATCCGGTGACCGGGCGCCTCAAGGGCACCGAGGCGCAGCTCACCGCCCTGGTCAAGCGGGGGCTTGCCTTCCGCCACCCCCGGCCGCCGCACGATCACTTTCTGACGCCGGAGGGGCACCGGGTACGGCAGGGCATCACCCAGGTGCCCGAGCCCGCCGCACAGGTACCCGCCTCGACGGGCGTGTTCGCGGCGCGCGCCGGTGGCGAGCGGGACCCTCCGCGGCCCGGGCCCGCCCGGCGCCGTGAGGTGCACAGCGCCTGGCAGGGGCTGCTGGAACTGCGCCGGATGACCAACCCGGACGGGTCCGTGGACCGGCCGTGCGGCTGGGAGCGTTCGCATCTGGTGCAGGCCGCCGCGCTGGCCCTGGAGGCGGCCGGGCACCGTCCCGCGGGACAGGAGGGCGGCGGGTATCGCGTACGGGAGACACCGCAGCCGGAGGCCGTCGCCGTCCACGAGCCGGACGGCGAGGCACTGCGGGCCTGCGCGGCCACCCTGGAGGGGGCGGGCTGGCAGGTGAGCGAGCACCGCGAGCCGCGCGCCGGAACCCGGTATCTCCTGGCTTCACCGCGCCGGGCGTGATGAGCATGCCAAGATCGGTGGATCGTTGCGCAGTGCACGAGAGTCCCGTGCGAGAGAGTCCGGCGCGAGAAGGGAAAGCCGTGAGCGAGCCGTTTTCCGTCCCTGTGACCGTCCGTGGATACGAGACGGATGTCCAGGGGCACCTGAACCAGGCCGTCTACCTCAACTACGCGGAACACGCCCGCTGGGCGCTGCTCCAGGCGGCCGGCATCAGCCAGGCCCGCCTCATCTCCACGGGCGTCGGACCGGTGGCCCTGGAGACGACCGTCCGCTACCGGCGGGAGCTGCTCGCGGGTGACGAGGTCGAGGTGACATGCGCCTTCGCCTGGGGCGAGGGCAAGACGTTCCGTATCGAGCAGACCGTCCGCAAGGCCGACGGCACGGTGGCCGCCGAGATCACGGGGGTCGGCGGCATCCTGGACCTCAAGGAGCGCAGACTGGTCGCCGACCCCGCGGCGGTCTTCAAGGAACTCGCTGCGGACCCGGGCGTGTTCGGACTCTGACGTCTTGGTGGTGCTGGTGGTCATGGGGGCCTCCCTGCTCGAGCGAAGCCGAGAGCTTGGGGAGGGACCGGAGACGCGGGTGACGGGGGGCCGTCTCCGGGGCGCACATGTACACGCGCGCCCCGGAGACGGCCGCCGTGGTCCCGCTCGGGTCCACGGCCACCGGCCGGGAGCCGTCCCTCCCGGCCGGAGTCACCGGGGTGTTCAGCCCTGCGCGGCGATCCTCGCCAGCCGCTGGGCCTCGTCCCGCGTCGCGCGGGCGATGGCGTCCTCGTCCGCCGTGAGCAGCCGCCCGTCCTCGACGATCTGCCGGCCGTCCACGAAGGAGGCGGTGACCGGGGCCGCCGCGCCGAAGACCAGGGCGGTCACCGGGTCGGCGATGGAGGCGTGGGCGAGCGTGTCCAGCTTCCACAGCACGAGGTCGGCGAGCTTGCCGGGCTCCAGGGAGCCGGTCTCCGCCGCCCGGCCCAGGACCTGGGCGCCGCCGTAGGTGCCCAGGCGCAGGGCCTGACGGGCGTTCAGGGCCGCCTCCTTGTGGGCGCCGAGGCGGTTGATGAGGAGGGCGTTGCGCAGCTCGGTGTGGAGTTCGCCGGACTCGTTGGAGGCGGTGCCGTCGACGCCGAGGCCGACCGGGACGCCGGCCGCGAGCATGTCGGGGACGCGGGCGATACCGGCGGCGAGGCGGGCGTTGGACGACGGGCAGTGCGCGACGCCGGTCTTCGTCCGGGCGAAGGCGGCGATGTCGGAGTCGTTCATGTGGACGCAGTGCGCCATCCACACGTCCTCGCCGAGCCAGCCGGTCGACTCGAAGTAGTCGGTCGGGCCCATGCCGAACAGTTCGTGGCAGAACTTCTCCTCCTCCACGGTCTCCGAGCCGTGGGTGTGGAGTCGGACGCCGAGGCGGCGGGCGAGCTGGGCGCCATCGCGCAGCAGTTCGGTGGAGACGGAGAAGGGCGAGCAGGGCGCGACGGCGACCTGGGTCATGGCGTCGAAGGAGGAGTCGTGGTGCTGCCGCACGGTCTCCTCGGTGGCGGCCAGCGCGCCGTCGAGGGTCTCGACGGCGAAGTCCGGCGGCAGACCGCCGTCCTTCTCGCTGCGGTCCATGGAGCCGCGGGCGAGGGTGAAGCGGACGCCCATGTCGCGGGCGGCGCCGATGATCGCGCCGGAGAGGTCGCCGGAGCCGTGCGGGAAGACGTAGTGGTGGTCCATGGCGGTGGTGACGCCGCCGCGGGCCATCATCGCGAGCGAGCCCTGGGCGGCCGCGCGTACCATCGGCTCGTCGATGCGCGCCCAGGTGGGGTAGAGCGCGACCAGCCAGTCGAAGAGGTTGTGGTCGGTGGCCAGGCCCCGGGTGATCCACTGGTAGAAGTGGTGGTGGGTGTTGACCAGGCCGGGGGTCACGAGGTGGCCGGAGGCGTCGATCCGGCGGACGACGTTCTCCAGGCCCTCGGGGGCCGGGCCCGCGCCGAGGGACTCGACGCGGTTGCCGGCGAGGACGATGTGTCCGGAGGTGTACTCGGTGTCGTTCGCGTCGACGGTCGCGATCGCGCAGTTCTCGATGACGATGCGCCGGTCTGCTGCCATGGTTCGTCCCTTTTCACGAAGGTGTGCTGAATTCGAGAGGGCACGGCAGGACCCTGGGAGTTTTGAGTGCCGTGGCCGGGAGGAGGGTTCCCCCGGCCACGGGTGCCGAAAGAGGGAACGTCAGAGGTTGGTGAGGTCCACGGGGATCCGTGCCTCGCAGCCGTCCCGCAGGATCGTCGCCTCGATCAGGCCGTAGGGGCGGTCGGCGGCGTAGTACACCTCGTTGTCGTTCTTGAGGCCGAACGGCTCCAGGTCGACCAGGAAGTGGTGCTTGTTCGGGAGGGAGAAGCGGACCTCGTCGATCTCGCCGCGGTTGTCGATGATCCGCGCGCCCATCTGGTACAGGGTCTGCTGGAGGGAGAGCGAGTATGTCTCGGCGAAGGCCTGGAGCATGTGCTTCTTCGTCTGCTCGTAGGACTTCTCCCAGTCGGGCATGCGCTGTTCGTCGTCGGTCCAGCTGAACCGCCAGCGGCCGGAGACCTCGGTGGCCAGGATGCGGTCGTAGGCCTCCTTGAGCGTCGTGTACTTGTCCTTGACGTAGCCCCAGAACTCGGAGTCGGTCGAGTTCATCACGACGAGGTCCTTGAGGCCGGAGACGACCTCCCACTTCTCACCGTCGTAGGTGATCTGCGTGAGCCGTGTCTCCTGGCCCTTGCGGACGAAGGAGTGCTCGACCGCGTCGTCGCCGGTGAACCGCGCGTCGGCGTCGGAGGCCTCGATCCGCTCCCAGGCGTACTCCTCGATGCGGATCCGGGCCGTCCTGATCGGTTCCTGCGAGGTCACGAAGTGACGGGCGAGGTGGATGCCGAACTGCTCTGCGGACTCGATGCCGTGCTCCTTGGCGAACGCGTACACCGTGTTCTTGGTGGTGTCGGTCGGCAGCACGTTGGCGTTCGAGCCGGAGTAGTGGACCTCGTCCATGTCGCCGGAGAGCGCGACCGAGACGTTCAGGTCCTTGATGTGGTGGGTGGCGCCGTCCCGCGTGATCTTGACGACTCGGTTCTCGGCCTTGCCGTACTGGTTCTGTCCCAGGAGCACAGGGCGGGCAGGGCGGGAATGGACGGTCATGTAGCTAGCTCCCTCGGTATACGGAGTAGCCGAACGGGTTGAGCAGCAGCGGTACGTGGTAGTGCTCGCCCGGGACGACGGCGAACGTGATCGCCACCTCCGGGAAGAACACACCGGCGCCGCTGTCCCGATTCGCGGGGGCGTCCTGCTGCGCATCGGCTTGCTTCTTCGCGGATTCTTCGAAGTACGGCTCCACCGCGAAGTCGAGCCGTACGTGGGTGGTCCCCGCCGGCAGCGCCGGGAGGTCCTTGCACCGCCCGTCCGGGTCGGTCGCGGAGCCGCCGAGCGCCTGCCAGTGGGCCGCGCGCCCGGAGCGGGCGGAGACGTGGACGGCGACACCCTCGGCGGGGCGGCCGACGCTGGTGTCCAGGATGTGCGTGGACACGGACGCGGTGGCGGAGGTGCTCATGCTGCGGTCAGTCCTCTTCGACGAGTCGGTTCAGACGGATGCGGTTGATCTTCCCCAGTTCCGTGCGGACGATCTCCCGCTCCTGCTCCGGTGTGTTGCCGATCCGGTCCCGGACCGCGTCGCGCATCTGCTCGCCGGTCCGGCCGGTGGCGCAGATCAGGAAGACATGGCCGAACCTCTCCTGGTAGGCGAGGTTCAGTTCCAGCATTTCCGCCTTGAGAGCGTCGGAGGCGCCGGCCATGCCGCGCTGCTCCCGGGCCGAGGTGGGGTCCCCGGCCTTCGGGCGGCCGATGGGCGGGTGGCCGGCCATCGCCTCTTCCAGGTCCGCGACCGTCAGCTCCGCCATGGCGGCGTCGCTCGCGGCGTACAGGTCCTCGGGGGTGGCGTAGGGGCGGGCGGCGAGCAGACGCTCCGCCCACGCCGTGGAGGCGCACGCCTCGTGGAGCGCGGTGAAGGCCGCGTGCTCCCCGAGGGTGTTGAAGCGGGCCAGGCCCGGCGGCGTGGAAGTGGACGTCACGGGAGCCTCCGTGGCCGGATGCGGCCTTCGTGCTGAACGGGCGTGCCGACAGCTAACGCCCTCCCGCGACCGCACGTCAACAGTTTGTTGAAAATTCGGGACGTGAAACCGGACCGGTGAGCCGTGTGCCCGGTCAGGCGCCCTTCTCGCGGTTGAGGTAGTTGTAGACGGTGAAGCGGCTGACGCCCAGGGCGCTCGCCACGGTCTCCACGCCGTGCCGTACGGAGAAGGCGCCGCGCGCCTCGAGTACCCGGACGACCTCCTGCTTGGCCTTGCGGTCCAGATCGGCCAGCGGCACGCCCTTGCGGCGCTCCATGGCGGCCAGGATGTGATCGAGGGAGTCGGCGAGCTGGGGCAGCCGTACGGCGACGGCGTCGCGGCCCTCCCAGGACAGGACGACATCGTCGGGGCCTGCCTCGTCGGGCGGGATCATCTCCCCGCCCATGGCGTCGACCAGGGGCTTCACGGCCGCGATGAACGGCTCGTCCCCGGTGCCGGTCACGACTCGCCCTCCTCGATCACGTTGACCTGGAGGGAGACCCGGGTGGCGCCGGCCGCCAGGGTCTTGCGGAGCAGGGCGTCCACGGCGGTGAGCACCGCGTCGGCACCGCCCTCCGCGGTGTTGCCGAACGGGCCGACGTCCACGGCGTCCAGCTCGGCGGCCTCGATGACCTCCCGGGCCACCAGCGCGTGCGCGGGCGCCTCGTCGAGGTCGAAGGGCTCGGTCGTGAACTCCACTTTCAGTCGCACTGTGCCCCCATGACATCTGCTCCGACCCACGCGTGCCGCCAGGTCCGCGATCGGGACCGGAACGCCCCGGCCGCTTGGGGAGACCTTAACGGACACGGTTGCGGACCTCGCCTGCTCAGCGGGCCCCGTTCCGTACGACGGACGTGCCGCCCCGCCGCGTAGAGCAGAGGACGGATCCACACAGGGAGGGGAACGCGAGGTGCGCAGATTCAGGAGCGGCGTGTTCAGGGGTGTCCCAGGCGTCACAGGTGTCACAGGTGGCGCGAATGCCAGGGGTACGAGGGGTTCGAGGGGTGCCAGAGGTGCGAGGGGTACGGCGCTCGCGGCGGCGGCCATGGCCGCGCTGACCGCGTCCCAGGCGCCGGGGGCGCTCGCGGTCCGGGCCTCGGAGCCCGCGCGTCAGGCGACACCCGCCGAACGCGGGCCGAGCGTGTCCGGCGACACTCCCTACCGGACCGAGCTGCCGCCGCTGCGGACGGGGAAGCGGAAGCAGGGCACCGGGCCGGTGACGGGCGGTGGTGCGCTGCCGGCGAGCGTGTTCGCCGCGTACCGGCACGCCGAGCGGGAGCTGGCCCGCACCACCCCCGGCTGCGGACTGCGGTGGCAGCTGACGGCCGCGATCGGGCAGGTGGAGTCCGGGCAGGCGCGGGGCGGCCGGGTGACCGCGGACGGCACGACCGTCACGCCGATCCTCGGCCCCCGGCTGAACGGCGGCCCCTTCGCCGTCATCCGCGACACCGACAACGGCGCGTACGACGGGGACACGGCCTACGACCGCGCGGTGGGCCCGATGCAGTTCATCCCCTCCACCTGGGCCCGCTGGGGCGCCGACGGCAACGGCGACGGCCGGGCCGACCCGAACAACGTCTTCGACGCCGCGCTCGCCGCGGGCCGCTATCTGTGTGCCGGCGGGCGGAACCTGTCCGACCCGGCCGACCTGGACCGGGCGATCCTCGGCTACAACCACTCGCGGGCGTACCTGCGCACGGTCAGGGCCTGGTACGCGCACTTCCTGGAAGGACACCGGGTGGTGCCGGACGGCCGCGCCGAAGCCCCGGGCCGGCCGGAGCCGGCCCGCCCGGGCACGCCGGAGCCCGCCGCGCCGAAACCCTCCGCCCGCCCGAGCACGGCCCCCTCCCGTACACCCGCCACGCCGTCCCCCACTCCGTCACCCGCTCCGTCCCGTCCGGCAGCCGGAGGCGGGGAGCCGGACGAGCCGCTGCTCCCCGTGCCCGACCCGGAGGTGCGGCTGCCCGGGGACGCGGTGCCGCCCGGCGACGCTCCACTGACCGGCAACAGTGAGGACACAATGGGAATCGCCCCCTCCACAACCACGGCTACCGGGGGGTAATGTCGCCGAGCCGCCGGACGGCACAGGAACCGGCGGGTGAGCGCGAAGGGGCCCTCATGGCGACGGACATGCCTGCTGAGGCAGAAGCGGCCATGGCACCTCGGGCACAGGAGGCCCACGACCGTTGGCAGCGCATGTGGAGCCACCGCGAGCAGTTGCTCAAGGTGGCCCGGCGGCGGTCGATGAGTCTGGAGGACGCCGAGGACGCCGTGCACGAGGCGATGCTGCGCGCCGCGGAGCGCCCGGACCTCGACGACGAGCGCCTCGGCGCCTGGCTGACCACCGTGACCATGCGGCTGTGCGTGGACCGGTACCGCCAGGTCAACCGTGAGGCCGAGGTGCGCACCAGCACGCTCGTCGCGCCGGGTCCGGTGCCCGTCGAGGAGGTCGTCTGCGACCGGGCCGAGGCCAGGTGGCTGGCGGTGCGCAGCGGGGACCTGCCCGCCCGCCAGGCGGAGGCGCTCCGGCTGAAGTCCGAGGACCTGGACGTCGGCCAGGTCGCCGTGCGGATGGGACTGAGCTACCGGACCGTCGAGTCGCTGCTGGCCCGGGCCCGGCGCACGCTGCGCGCCTCGCTGGCCGGGACGCTGGGGGTCGTGCTGTTCCTGATCGGGCGCGGGCGGCCCCGCGGGGGCGGCAAGGCGCACACGGTGGCCGTCGCCTCCACGGCCGCGACCCTGGCGGTGGCGGGGTTCGTCCTGCCGTACACGCTCGACGGGGGCGGCGACGGGGGCGGTCCCGCGTCGCAGCCCTCCGTGTCGGGGCCCCCGGAATCGCTCCGGCCCGACGGTGACGGCCGGGGTGCCACTCCCGGAGGGCCCGGTCCGTCGTCCGCGCCGGCGGTGCCCGGTGGGCGGGCGACGGAGTCTCCCGCGGGCGGTCCGCTGCTGCCGCTGTCCGTGCCGTCCCTGCCGGAGGCTCCGGTGCCTGCGCTTCCGGCGCTGTCGGCCCCCGCGGTCCCGCGGGTTCCGGGTGTGCCGGACGTGCCGGAGCTGCCGGGGCTCTCCGAGGTGACCGGCACGCCGGACGTCCCGGGCATCCCGAATATGACGGATGGTGCGGATGTGCCGGATGTTCCGGCCGAGTCCGACGCCCCGTCGGTCCCGCCGGCTGCGGCGACCCCCTCGGTTTCGGACACGTCCGCCGTTCCGAACGCCGTCCCCACGACGCGCTCGCTGCCGTAAAGCCGCACGTCGGGCCGCTCGTGGAGCGGCCCGACGCCCGCCCCGCGAAACCCCTTCGAAAAAAATCCGCCGCAGTGGCGACGGACGTCCCGCCCCTCCCCGTAGAGCAGGTGTCGGAGCTGCTCCACGGCTGAAGGGTGAACCGGATGGGTGTCGAGATCTGCGTGGAAGGGCTGACCAAGTCCTTCGGCCACCAGGTCATCTGGCAGGACGTCTCGCTGACGCTGCCCGCCGGAGAGGTCTCGGTCATGCTCGGCCCCTCGGGCACGGGCAAGTCGGTGTTCCTCAAGACGCTCGTCGGCCTGCTGAAGCCGGAGCGCGGCTCGATCACGATCCAGGGCCGGGACGTCACCAAGCTCCGCGAGCACGAGCTGTACGAGGTGCGGAAGCTGTTCGGGGTGCTGTTCCAGGACGGCGCGCTGTTCGGCTCGATGAACCTCTACGACAACATCGCCTTCCCGCTGCGCGAGCACACCCGCAAGTCCGAGAGCGAGATCCGGCGGATCGTGCTCGAGAAGATGGACATGGTCGGTCTGATCGGCGCCGAGGAGAAGCTGCCCGGCGAGATCTCCGGCGGCATGCGCAAACGGGCCGGACTGGCCCGCGCCCTGGTGCTCGATCCGGAGGTCATCCTCTTCGACGAGCCGGACTCGGGGCTCGACCCGGTGCGCGTGGCCTATCTCAACCAGCTGATCGTCGACCTCAACGCGCAGATCGACGCGACCTTCCTGATCGTCACGCACGACATCGCCTCGGCCCGCCAGGTGCCCGACAACATCGGGCTGCTGTTCCGGCGGGAGCTGGTCATGTTCGGCCCCCGGGAGAAGCTGCTGACCAGCGACGAGCCGGTCGTACGGCAGTTCCTGAACGGCCGGATGCAGGGGCCGATCGGCATGGCCGAGGAGAAGGACGCCGCCCAGGTCGAGCAGGAACTCGCGCAGTTGGGCGCCGGCCCGCGCGCGGAGACTCCCGGCGGGCTGGAACTGACTCCCCGCCTGCTGCCGGGGCCGGGCATCACCCGCCCGCCCCGCTGGGAGGCGATCGCCGGACGCGAAGCCGAGCTGCACCGCCGGAAGGAGGTGGCGGACGCATGAGCCTGTCGCCCACCGGGGCGCTGCGGCACTCGGGCAGCCTGTTCGCGATGGCCCTGGACGTCCTGCGCACCCTGCCCCGTCGCCCCTTCCAGGTGCGGGAGTTCATCCAGCAGGCGTGGTTCATCGCGAGCGTCACGATCCTTCCCACCGCGCTCGTGTCCATCCCCTTCGGTGCGGTCATCGCGTTGCAGATCGGCAGCCTGACCCGGCAGCTCGGCGCCCAGTCCTTCGCGGGTGCCGCCTCGGTGCTCGCGGTCCTGCGGGAGGCCTCCCCGATCGTCACCGCGCTGCTGATCGCGGGCGCCGGCGGCACGGCCATCTGCGCGGACCTGGGGGCGCGCAAGATCCGCGAGGAGATCGACGCGATGCAGGTGCTGGGTATCGACCCGATCCACCGCCTCGTCGTCCCGCGGGTGCTGGCGTCGATGGTGGTGGCCCTGCTGCTCAACGGCCTGGTGTCGGTGGTCGGTGTCGCGGGCGGCTACTTCTTCAACGTGATCCTCCAGAACGGCACGCCCGGCGCGTACCTGGCGTCCTTCACCACCCTCGCCCAGCTCTCCGACCTGTGGGCGGCCGAGCTGAAGGCGCTGGTGTTCGGGGCGATCGCCGCGATCGTCGCCTCGTACAAGGGGCTGACCACCAAGGGCGGGCCGAAGGGCGTGGGGGACGCGGTGAACCAGTCGGTGGTGATCACCTTCATGTTGCTGTTCCTGACGAACTTCGTGATGACCGCGGTGTACTTCCAGGTCGTCCCGCAGAGGGGTTAGCCGATGAGACTCCTTGACCGCCCCCTGCGCTCTCTCGAGGAGCTGGGCACCCAGCTCTCCTTCTACGGCCGCTCGCTGGCCTGGACCGGCCGTACCCTGCGCCGCTACAAGAAGGAGGTCCTGCGCCTGCTCGCCGAGGTGAGCTTCGGCCGGGGCGCGCTGGCCGTCGTCGGCGGCACGGTCGGCGTGATCGCCTTCCTGTCGTTCTTCACCGGCACCGAGGTCGGCCTCCAGGGCTACGCGGCCCTCAACCAGCTCGGCACCTCGAACTTCGTGGCGTTCCTGTCGGCGTACTTCAACACCCGGGAGATCGCCCCGCTGGTGGCCGGGCTCGCCCTGTCCGCGACGGTGGGCGCCGGCTTCACCGCACAGCTCGGCGCGATGCGGATCAGCGAGGAGACCGACGCCCTGGAGGTCATGGGCGTCCCCTCGCTGCCGTTCCTCGTGACCACGCGGATGATCGCCGGGTTCGTCGCCGTGATCCCGCTGTACGTGGTCGGGCTGCTGTCCTCGTACCTGGCCGCCCGCACCATCACCACCGGCTACTACGGGCAGTCGACCGGCACCTACGACCACTACTTCCAGCAGTACCTGCCGCCGGTCGACGTGCTCTGGTCCTTCGGGAAGGTGATCGTCTTCGCCGTCCTGATCATCCTGGTGCACTGCTACTACGGCTACTACGCGAGCGGCGGACCGGCGGGCGTCGGCGTCGCGGTGGGCCGTGCGGTGCGCACCTCCATCGTCGCCATCAACGTCCTGGACTTCTTCCTGAGCCTCGCCATCTGGGGCGCCAGCACGACCGTACGGATCGCGGGGTGAGACACATGAACCGGATGAGAGTGATCGGACTGCGGTTGTACGGCGTCGCCTTCCTCGCCGTGCTCGCCCTGCTGCTGTCCCTCGCCGTGGCCGTCTACCAGCAGGCGTTCACCCCCGTCGTGCGCGTCACGCTGGAGGCCGGCAGCCTGGGCAACCAGCTCGATCCGCGGGCCGACGTCAAGCTGCGCGGGCTGCTGGTCGGTGAGGTGCGCGCGGTACGGGCGGACGGCGAGAAGGCCACGCTCGACCTCGCGCTCAAGCCGGAGCACGTCGCGTCCATCCCGTCGGACGTGCACGCGCGGCTGCTGCCCAAGACGCTGTTCGGCGAGAAGTTCGTCGACCTCGTGGCGCCGCGCGGCTCCCCGGCCGCCCGGCCCATCCGCGCCGGGGACGTCATCACCCAGGACCGCACCAGGGTGGGCATGGAGGTGCAACAGCTGATGAACGACCTGCTGCCCCTGCTGCGGACCGTCGAGCCGGGTGAACTCAACGCGACGCTCTCGGCGTTCGCCACCGCGCTGGAGGGCCGGGGCGACCGGATCGGCGACAACCTGACCCGCGTCGAGGACTATCTGCGCCGCCTCAACCCGCACCTGCCGTCCCTGAAGGAGGACATCGCGCGCTTCGCCGACGTCGCCGAGGTGTACGGGGACGCCGCGCCCGACCTGATGCGGATCCTGCGCAACACGGTCACCACCAGCCGCACCCTCGTCGAGAAGGAGGACCGGCTGGCCGCCGCCCTGCGCACGACCGCGTCCGTCGCGGGCACCACGGAGGAGTTCCTCGCCCAGAACGGCGACCGGCTGATCACCCTGGGCCGGGTCTCCCGCCCCACGCTGGAGCTCTTCGCCCGCTACTCGCCCGAGTACCCGTGCCTGCTGGAGGGCCTGGTGCGGCAGGAGGAGGCGTCCGAGGAGGCGTTCCGGGGCGGCAGGATGCGGATCACCCTCGAAGTGGTGCGGGCCCAGCGCGCGTACGAGCCCGGCGAGGAGCCGCGCTACGGCGAGCGGTCGGGACCGAACTGCCGGGGTCTGCCCGGTCCGCCGGTGCCCGGCCCGAAACCCAGACTCAACGACGGTACGTCGTCCGGCGGTTCGGACGGCGCCCTGCCCGGAGGTACTCACGTGTCCGCCACCGAGGCCGAGCAGCGGGCCGTCGGCTCGCTCGTGGCCCCCGTCCTGGGCGTGCCCGCCGACGAGGTGCCGCCCGTCACGACCCTGCTGTTCGGACCGCTGGCCCGCGGAACGGCGGTGAGCGTCGCATGAGGGCGACCGGAGCACGCAGCACAGCGGCGCCGCTGATCAAGTTCAGCTTGTTCGCGCTGGTCACGATCATGGCGACGGCCCTGCTCGCCGCGACCATCGTCAACGTCTCCCTGTCCGACAAGCACACCTACCGCGCGGTGTTCAGCGACGTGACGGGCCTGGAGGAAGGGGACGACATCCGGGTGGCCGGGGTGCGGGTCGGCGAGGTCGAGGGCATCCGGATCAAGGACCGGACGCTGGCGGAGGTCAGCTTCACCGTGGCGGCCGAGCGCCCGCTGCTCACCAGCACGCAGGCGGTGGTCCGCTACCGGAACCTGGTCGGGCAGCGGTACATCGCGCTGACCGAGGGCGCGGGCACGGACACGCGACTGCGTCCGGGCGGCACGATCCCGCTGTCGCGGACGCAGCCGGCACTGGACCTGAACGCGCTGCTGAACGGCTTCAAGCCGCTGTTCGCCGCGCTCAGCCCGCAGGACGTCAACCAGCTCGCCACCGAGATCATCAAGACCCTCCAGGGTGAGGGCGGCACCGTCAACAGCCTGCTCGCGCACACCGCGTCGCTCACCACGACGCTCGCGGACCGCGACAAGCTGATCGGCTCCGTGATCGACAACCTCAACACCGTGCTGGAGACGCTCGACAAGCGCGGCGCCCGCTTCTCCGGGCTGCTGAAGCAGCTGCGGCGGGTGATCTCCGGGCTGTCCGCCGATCGGGGGCCCATCGGGACGTCGCTGGTGAGCATCGGCAACCTCACCGAGGCCACCTCGGGGCTGCTGGAGGACGCCCGCCCGGCGCTGAAGGACGACATCGCCGGGCTGAGCGATCTCACCGGAACGCTGAACAGGAACGAGAAGACCGTGGAGGGCGTGCTGAAGCGGCTGCCGAACAAGCTGAACGAGCTGACGGGGACGGCGTCCTACGGCTCGTGGTTCAACTTCTACCTCTGCGACTTCGACGGCCGGATCGTGCTGCCGAAGACGAAGCAGGTGCTCACTCCCGAGATGCACGTGGCGCGGGCGAGGTGTGGCCGATGAGCCCGCGCGTCGTGCGGCGGCGCCGCCGTCGCCCCGAGCCGTTGGTGAAGGTGCGGATCCTGCCGCCGAAGCTGCCGCGCGTCCGGCTGCGCCGCCCGCGCCCGAAGCCGTTCCGCGACCGCAACCCCGTGGTGATCGGCGCCGTCGGCCTGACCACCCTGGCCCTGCTGACGGCCGCCGCGTTCAACGCCGACGACCTGCCGCTGATCGGCGGCGGCGAGACGTACAGCGCGGCCTTCTCGGAGGCCGGCGGGCTGAAGCCGGGCGACGAGGTGCGGATCGCCGGGGTCAAGGTCGGCAAGGTCGAGGAGGTGGGCCTGGACGGCGACCACGTCGAGGTGACCTTCAAGGTCAAGGGCGATCCGGAGGTCGGCTCCGAGACCAGCGCCTCGATCCGGGTGAAGACGATCCTCGGCGCGAAGTACCTCGCCCTGCACCCGAAGGGGCCCGGCCGGCTGAAGCCGGGCAGCGAGATCCCGCTGCGGCGCACGGTCTCGGCGTACGACGTCGTGCAGGCGTTCAGCGATCTGACGACCACGACCGAGGAGGTCGACACGCAACGGCTCGCGAAGGCGCTGGACACCCTCTCCACCACCTTCAAGGACTCGCCCGCCGAGGTACGCGCCTCCATCCGGGGGCTGTCGAGGATCTCCCGGACGGTGGCCTCGCGCGACAAGGCGCTGCGCGAGCTCCTCGACCACGCGAACGGCGTCACCGGCGTGCTGTCCGACCGCACCGAGGACTTCTCCGCGCTGGTCGAGGACGGCGACAAGCTGTTCAAGGAGATCAGCAAGCGGCGCACTGCGATCCACAAGCTGCTCAAGAGCTCCGCCGCGCTCGGCATCCAGCTCTCCGGCCTGGTCGAGGACAACCGCGAGGAGATCGGGCCCGCGCTCAAGGGCCTGAACACCTTCGTCAGGATGCTCGAACGCAACCAGGAGAGCCTCGACCGCAGCGTCGCACTGCTCGCCCCGTACGTGCGGGTCTTCACCAACACCCTGGGCAACGGCCGCTGGTTCGACGCCTACGTCCAGAACCTGGTGGCCGCTCCGGTGGCCCCGCGGACGGGAGGCACACGATGAACAAGCGCCTGAAGGCTCTCGCCCTGCTCACCGCGCTCGCGGTCGCCGCCGCCCTCACCGTCGCGCTGTGGCCCCGCACCGGGTCCGTCCGGGTCACGGCGTACTTCCCGCGCACCGTCGGCATCTATCCCGGCTCGGACATCCGGGTGCTCGGCGTGCGGATCGGCGAGGTCAAGAAGATCACGCCGGAGGGCGGCCGGGTGCGGGTCGAGCTGGAGTACGACGAGGGCCGC
Organism: Streptomyces sp. NPDC033136; assembly: GCF_055578235.1. Taxonomy (NCBI): domain Bacteria; kingdom Bacillati; phylum Actinomycetota; class Actinomycetes; order Kitasatosporales; family Streptomycetaceae; genus Streptomyces; species Streptomyces sp. NPDC033136. Next base: position 7,218 of record NZ_JBVIPD010000016.1, on the reverse strand, counting down.
AGGGTCCCGGCCGACGCGCAGGCCGCGATCATCAACTCCTCGGTGGTCAGCGACCGTTACGTGCAGCTGCTGCCGGTCTACCGCAAGGGGCCGGTGCTGCGCGACGGCGACGTCATCCCCGAGTCGCGGACGGCCGTACCGGTCGAGCTGGACCGGATCTTCGACAGCCTGCACACCACGTCCGAGGCGCTCGGCCCGAAGGGTGCGAACCAGGACGGCTCCCTGGCGCGCCTGCTGGGCGTAAGCGCGGACAACCTCGAAGGGCAGGGCAAGAACCTGAACCGGACGGTCGAGGACCTCTCCAAGGCGGTCACCACCCTGTCCGACGGCCGGGGCGACCTGTTCGGCACCGTGCGCAACCTCCAGGTCTTCACCGCCGCGCTGGCGGCCGACGACAAGAGCGTGCGGTCGTTCAACAACAGCCTCGCCAAGGTGGCCGGTCAGCTGGCCGGGGAGCGCAAGGACCTGGCGGCGGCGCTGAAGCACCTGGCGGCGGCGCTCGGTGACGTGGCCGACTTCGTGAAGAAGAACAAGAAGGCACTGGCCTCGGACGTCAAGGGCCTCAGCAAGGTCACCAAGGTGCTCGTCACGCAACGGGCCGCGCTGGAGGAGCTGCTGGAGACGGCCCCCACCGGACTGTCCAACCTGCACAACGCCTACAACCCGTCCGCCGGCACCCTCGACACCCGCAACAACGCGCAAGCGTCGCAGGATCCGGCCGACCTGCTGTGCTCCCTGCTGAGGACGACCGGCGACGAGGGCGGCGAGAACCCCGGCTGCGAGGAGCTGGACAAGCTCTTCGACTCGCTGCCCGAGGTGCCGAAGGCGCCGGTGGTGCGGAGCACGGGCTCGGTGGACCGGACCCTCGGCGGAATCCTGGAGGCGGACGTATGAGCGGCGGGCGCGGGAGCGATGAGCGCGGGAGCGGCGGGCGCGGGAGCGGCGGGCGCGGGAGCGGCGGGCCCATGAGAGCCGGGGCGGTCGTGTGGGCGACGGCCGGGGCGCTGCTGCTGTCCGGCTGCCAGTTCAACGGCTGGTACGACGTCCCGCTCCCCGGGGGCGCCGCCGCGGACGGCCGTGCCTACCACGTCACGGTCGAGTTCAGGGACGTGCTCGACCTGGTGCCGCAGTCGGCGGTCAAGGTCAACAACGTCACGGTGGGCACCGTCGAGCAGGTGCGACTCGACGGGTGGCACGCGCGCGTACGGCTGCGGGTCGCCGACTCGGTGAAGCTGCCGGGCAACGCGGTCGCCGAGCTGCGGCAGACCAGCATGCTCGGCGAGAAGTACGTGGCCCTGTCCGCCCCGGCCGGCTCCGCACCCGCCGGCCGGCTGCGCGACGGCGACCTGATCCCGCTGTCCCGCAGCGGCCGCAACCCGGAGGTCGAGGAGGTGCTGTCCGCCCTGTCCGCGCTCCTGAACGGCGGCGGGGTCGCTCAGCTCAAGACGATCACCGTGGAGCTGAACAAGGCCCTCGAGGGCCGCGAGAACCGGGTGAAGTCCCTGCTCAAGGAGCTGAACACGTTCCTCGGCTGCCTGGACGGCCAGCGCCGGGACATCGTCCGCGCGCTCAAGGGCATCGACCGGCTGGCCAAACGGCTCGGGAAGGAGAAGAACACGATCGCCACGGCCGTCGACACGATGCCGCCCGCGCTGAAGGTCCTCGCCGACCAGCGGCGCGACCTGACGAAGATGCTCACCGCCCTGTCCAAGCTGGGCAGGACGGGCACCAGGGTCGTCAACGCCTCGCGGGACGACACGGTCGCCAACCTCAAGGCCCTGCGGCCGGTCCTGGAGCAGCTCAACAAGGCGGGCGACGACCTGCCCAACTCCCTCGAACTGCTCACCACCTACCCCTTCCCGCGCAACGCCGTGGACGCGATCAAGGGCGACTACGTCAACCTCCACGTGACCGCCGACCTGGACCTGGCGGGCGTCTACGGCAACCTCACCGACGAACCCGGCGATGGGGACGGAGACTCCGGCAAGCCGCAGGCCCCGGACCTTCCCGCCCTCCCGGACGGGCCCGAGGTTCCCGAGGTGCCCGGCCTGCCCTCACCGACGGCGGTACCAGAAGCACCGGACGTGCCGGACACGCCCGTCGAACCCCCGGCGCCCCGGGACTCCGACCCGCTGTGCCCGCCGGTGTGCACCGCGGCCCACGGTCCCCTGCCCGGCTCGCGCCGCCTCCCGCCGGGGATCGACCTCGCGCTCGCGGAGCTCATGCTGAAGGGGATACAGCCGTGATCACACGTACGGTCAAGGCCCAGCTGCTCGCCTTCGCCACCGTCACCGCCCTGGGGGTGTCGTACGTCGGCGCCGAGTACACGGGTCTGGTGGACGGCCTCCTCGACCGCGGCTACACCGTGCGGGCCGACTTCGCCGACTCCGGCGGCATCTTCAGCGGCGCTGAGGTCACCTACCGCGGGGTGCCGGTGGGCCGGGTCGGCGACCTGCGGCTGACCGGCTCCGAGGGTGTCTCGGTGGCCCTGGAGATCGAGGACGGCGCGCCGCGCATCCCGGCGGACACGCTGGCGGTGGTGGCGAACCGCTCGGCGGTGGGCGAGCAGTACGTCGACCTGCAGCCGCGCCGCCCGGGCGGCCCGTACCTGCTGGACGGCAGCGCGATCCCGCGCGAGGACACCCGGGTGCCGCTGCCCGTCACGGACATGGTCCTCAGCCTCGACCGGCTCGTCACCTCGGTCGGCAAGAAGGACCTGCGCATCACCGTCGACGAACTGGGCGAGGCCTTCGCCGGCACGGGGCCCCATCTGAGCCGGCTGGTGGACTCGGGCAACGCGCTCGTCGAGTCGGCCTCCGACTCGCTCCCGGAGACGGTCTCGCTGATCGAGGACTCGCGGAAGGTGCTCAGGACGCAGGCCGACCAGGGCTCGTCCATCAAGTCGTTCTCCCGCGATCTGGCTGCGCTCACCGCGGAGTTGAAGTCGAGCGACGGGGACCTGCGCCGGCTGATCGACAACTCGGTCCCGGCCGGGCAGGAGGTCAACTCGCTGCTGCGGTCCACCCGGCCGCATCTGCCGGTCCTGCTGGCCAACCTCATCAGCGGCGGCCAGGTCACCGTGGCCCGGCTGCCCGGCGTGGAGCAGGCGCTGGTCACCTTCCCGGTGGTGGTCGCGGGCAGCTACACCGTCATTCCCGGTGACGGCACCACCCACTTCGGCCTCGTCCTCAACGCCGACGACCCGCCGCCGTGCACCGAGGGGTACGGCACGCGGCGGCGCGACCCCGCCGACACCGGCACGCGCGCGGCGAACACCGACGCGCGCTGCACGGCGCCGCGCGGCAGCGGCACCTCGGTGCGCGGCGCGCAGAACGCCCCCGGCGCGTCCGGCCGTTCCGGCGGCGCCGGCCCGGCCGCCTACGTCACCCCGTACGACCCGGAGACCGGGACGACCACCGGCCCGGACGGAACGCCCGTCGAGATCGGCTCGACGGGCGGCGAACAGACCGTGTTCGGAAAGGATTCGTGGCAATGGCTGCTCGTCGGACCGATGGCATGAGCGGGGGCCTCCTCCCGCTGATCGGCGGCTCCCTCACCAGGACCCTGCGACCGCTGCGACGGCTGGCCGCCGGACGGGCGGACAGCGGCCGCCGCACCGCGCGGTCCGCCGGGCGCCGCAGGGCGCAGTCGACGGGGCTCGTCGCGGCGACGGCCCTCACCACGGTGCTCGCGGTCTGGCTCGGCCTCCAGGTGCACGACCAGCGCGCGGCGGAGCAGCGCCGCCAGGAGATCCTGGCGGCGGCCCGGCAGTCGGCGCTGAACTTCACCTCGCTCGACTACCGGCACTACGAGCGGGACAGCGGGAACGTGCTGAAGGGCGCGACCGGCGACTTCAAGAAGCAGTTCGCCGCGCAGACCGAGCAGCTGACCAAGCTCGTCGCCGGGAACAAGTCGGTGTCCGAGGGCCAGGTCCTCGAAGCGGGCATCGTACGGTCCGACGCGCGTTCGGCGCGGGTGCTGGTCGTCGCCGACAGCAAGGTGACCAACACCGCCGTGCCGGACGGGGAGGCGCGCACCTACCGGCTGCAGCTCGACCTCGTGCACGAGGGCGGCCGCTGGCTGACCTCCGACGTCGAGTTCGTCGGCTGACCACCCGTACCACCCCGGTGCCACCCCCGCACCACCCCCGTACCGCTGTGAGGAGAAAGACCGTGGCGAACCCGACCTCCCGCGTTCGCGGCGCCGGCTCCCCCGCCGGCCGCACCATGACCGCGGCCGCCCGCGCGGCGGCCAAGCGCGCCCGGCGACCGGAGCACCCCGAGCAGGGCAGGAGTACCGTCTCCTCCCCGGCGGACGAGGCACCGCGGCAGGCAGCGGAGCCCGGTTCCGGGCGCACGGTGCTCGTCGACGCGCCGGACGGCGCCTGGGACGACCCGCCGGAGCCGTCGCCCGAGTCCGCCGAGGAGGAGCCCAGGGAGAGCACACCCGTGCGGCGGTCGCCGCGCGGAGGGCTGTTCACCGCCGCGTCGGCCGTCCTGCTCGTGGCGGGGCTGGTCGCGGCCGCCGTGCTCGGCTGGCAGTACCGGGACGGGCAGCGCGCGGACCGGGCCCGGGGGGAAGCGCTCGCCGCGGCACGGAAGGCGGCGCCGGTCGTACTGTCGTACGACTACCAGCACCTGGACCGCGACTTCGCCCGGGCGCGCACGCATCTGACCGGCGGCTTCCGTGAGGAGTACGGCAGGACCACGAAGACGGTGGTCGGGCCGACCGCCCGGAAGTACCGCGGGGTGGTGAAGGCGGCGGTCGTGGAGCCGGCGGGCGGTGGCGCACCAGCGGCCTCCGTCGTGTCGGCCTCGCCGGACCGGGCGGTCGTGCTGCTCTTCGTCAACCAGGTCACCAGGAGTACCCAGGTCACGGGGTCCCGCGTGGACCTGAACCGGGTGCGGATGACGCTCACCCGTACCTCCGGGGGCTGGAAGGTGAGCGGCGTCGACGCGCTCTGAACCCCGAACAGCCTCCTGCCGATGCGTCCCCGCGCCCCCGCGCGGGGGCGCTTTTTTGCGGTCGCTCTTGACAGTCCTTCCCGGCCCCGGGCAATCTTCCATTAAGCAGAAATCAACTTCCGTAATACGGAAACATTTCAGGAAGGGAGCGCCGAGCCCGATGGGATTCGCAGACCAGCGCTTCAACGTCAACCTGTCGATCCTCTTCACGGAGCTCCCCCTGCCGGAGCGCCCCGCCGCCGCGGCGGCCGCCGGGTTCACCGCGGTCGAGCTGTGGTGGCCCTGGGTCGACTCGCCCACGCCGGAGCGGTCCGAACTCGACACGCTGAAGCGCGCCATCGAGGACGCCGGCGTCCGGCTCACCGGCCTGAACTTCTACGCCGGGCGGCTCCCGGGCCCGGACCGCGGCGCCCTGTCGGTCCCCGGCGAGGAGTCCGAGCGGTTCCGCGCCAACATCGACGTGGCCGCCGGCTTCGCGGCCTCCCTCGGCTGCACGGCCCTCAACGCCCTGTACGGCAACCGCGTCGAGGGCGTGGACCCGGCCGAGCAGGACGCGCTCGCACTGGAGAACCTGGTCCTCGCGGCCCGGGCCGCCGACCGGATCGGCGCGGTGCTGCTGGTCGAGGCGCTGAACCGGACCGAGTCACCGCGGTATCCGCTGGTGTCCGCCCCGGCCGCCGTGACCGTCGTCGACCAGGTCAACGAGGCGACGGGGCTGGGCAACGCGCGCTTCCTCATGGACCTCTACCACCTGTCCATGAACGGCGAGGACCTCCCGTCGGTGATCGAGCAGTTCGCGTCGAGGACGGGCCACGTCCAGATCGCCGACAACCCCGGCCGCGGCGCCCCCGGGACGGGCTCTCTGCCCCTCGAAGACCTCCTCGACCAGCTGACGAAGGCGGGTTACGACGGCTGGGTCGGCCTCGAGTACAAGCCGGGCGACCGCCCGAGCGCCGAGGCCTTCGACTGGCTGCCCCGCTGACCTCCGCACCCGAAAGGCACCCCCTCATGAGCACCCCTCTTCCCAAAATCGCCTGGATCGGCCTCGGCATCATGGGCTCCCCCATGTCCGAGAACCTGATCAAGGCGGGCTACGTCGTCACCGGCTTCACCCTGGAGCAGGACAAGCTCGACCGCCTCGTCGCCGCGGGCGGCACGGCCGCCGGTTCGATCGCCGAGGCCGTGCGCGACGCCGACGTCGTCATCACGATGGTGCCCGCGTCCCCGCAGGTGGAGGCCATCGCCTACGGCCCCGACGGCATCCTGGCGAACGCGAGGTCCGGTGCCCTGCTGATCGACATGTCCTCGATCACCCCGCAGACCTCGGTCGACCTGGCGAAGGCGGCTCAGGACAAGGGCATCCGGGTCCTGGACGCGCCCGTCTCCGGTGGCGAGGCCGGGGCCGTCGAGGCCGTGCTGTCCATCATGGCCGGCGGCGAGCAGGCCGACTTCGACCGGGCCAGGCCGATCTTCGAGGCGCTCGGCACGACCGTCGTGCTGTGCGGTCCGCACGGCTCGGGCCAGACCGTGAAGGCCGCCAACCAGTTGATCGTCGCCGTGAACATCCAGGCGTGCGCCGAGGCCGTGGTCTTCCTTGAGAAGTCCGGCGTGGACCTGAAGGCGGCCCTGGACGTCCTCGGCGGCGGTCTCGCCGGCTCGACCGTGCTGACGCGGAAGAAGGACAACTTCCTCGGCCGGGACTTCAAGCCGGGCTTCCGGATCGACCTGCACCACAAGGACATGGGCATCGTCACCGACGCCGCCCGCAACGTCGGCGCGGCCCTGCCCGTCGGCGCCGTGGTCGCCCAGCTGGTCGCGTCCCTGCGCACGCAGGGCGACGGCGGCCTGGACCACTCGGCGCTGCTGCGGGCCGTGGAGCGACTCTCCGGCGCCCAGGTCTGACCCTCGCAGAACCGGGGCCCCCGCACTCCGGGCGGCGCCGCCGCTGACATCTGCCCTGTCGCGCCCGAAGGGGCGGCGCCGCCCGGAACCAGCCATGCCCACCACTTCAACAAACTGTTGCTGATCCGGCCTCCCGCCCCTGGGCTCCATGAAGCAGAAGAGAACCTCGCGCGCTTCCACGCCGCCGGCCCCGAGCACGGGCGGCGCGTCGAGGAGGCGGTCCGTGCCCTGCGCGAGGAGTCAACTTGACCCGGCCTTAAAGGACCGGGCTTGGAGGTAGTGCCCAACTGGCTGCTGGGGTGGACTCCTCCGTCCAGGCACCCCGTTATGGGGTGGCAGGGACGCGTGACTC